>CANREX010000070.1 GCA_947629735.1 uncultured Clostridia bacterium | reverse complement strand
GCTATCTTCTCGCCTGCGGGATAACGTTGGTCTACGGTATACAAGTTGCCATAAACGCCTTGGTCGTAAGCGGAACTATCCCGCCGACGGGGCTTCCACTGCCGCTTATAAGCAGCGGGAACACTTCGCTCATAATAACCATGGCTTCTATGGGCGTGCTGTACGCAATATCGCGGGCAAACGGAGAAAGCGCGGAAAGGTCGGCAAATTTAAGAATTTTCGGGAAGAAATCGACGGCGGGCGCGGCGAAGTCTGACAAAAAATCTTTAAAGGGCGCGGAGGCGAAGTCAAACAAAAAAGCGTGATAAAAGGCAGGGCTTGAAGAAGTCCTGCCGTCGGGACAAATTAACAACGGTTTAGCCGATTCCATATAATGAATTAGGCGGCGCGTGCGTTCGGGTGAAGTGCGCTTCACTCGATTTTGCGTGCCGCTCTATGATTTACATATATGGAGTTATTATGGAAAAGTACATTATAAACGGTGAAAACAAGCTGTCTGGCACGGTAGAGGTGCAGTCGGCTAAAAATTCCGTACTGCCCATATTAGCCGCAACAGTACTGACCGATGAAAAAGTAACTATTTGCAACGTTCCCGAGATAACGGACGTGCGCAACATGATAAGGATATTGAATTGCCTCGGCTGCCGTTCGGTGTTTTCGGGCGGAAACGTTACTATCGAAAGCTCCTGCGCCGATTGTTACGAGATCCCGCGCGAGCTTGCGCACGAGTTGCGCTCGTCCGTGTTTTTGTTGGGTTCGGTGATATCGCGCTTTCATAAGGCGAAAATCGCTTACCCGGGCGGCTGCGACATAGGTCTGCGCCCCGTCGATCTGCATCTCACGGGGCTGAAAAAGCTGGGGGTCAGGATAAAGGAGGACAACGGCTACATTTCCTGCGAATGTGATAAGCTGACGGGCAACGAAATCATGCTCGATTGCCCCAGCGTGGGCGCTACCGAAAATATCATGCTCGCCGCGGTAAAGGCGGAGGGGATCACCACGATAGAAAACGCCGCGAGAGAGCCGGAGATTGAGGACTTGCAAAAATTCTTGAACCGCATAGGCGCAAAGGTGAGCGGCGCGGGCACGGGAACTATCGTAATACGCGGGGTGGAAAAGCTCGGCGGGTGTTCTTATCTGCCCATTTCGGACAGGATAGAGGCAGGCACTTACCTTATAGGTACGGCGATGTGCGGCGGAGAAATTACCTTAACGCACGCAAACGCCGAATTATTGAGCTCGCTTTTGCACAAATTGCGTGAAAACGGTTGCAAAATACGCATAAAAGATGATAAAATATATCTGAAAAACGACAGACGGCTTGTTTCCGTAAAGAGCGTGGAAACGCAGCCCTATCCCGGGTTTCCCACCGACTTGCAGGCGCAGATGACCGCGCTATGCTGCATATGTTCGGGCAATTCCATAATCACGGAAAATCTGTTTGAAACGCGCTTCAAATACGCGCCCGAACTGAGGAAAATGGGGGCGGATATAACTGTGATAGGCAGGAACGCTTTTGTGCACGGCGTTCCAAAACTCAAAGGGGCGACGGTCGTCGCGCACGATTTGCGCGGCGGGGCTGCGCTCGTGATTGCGGCGTTGTCCGCGGAAGGAAGAAGCGAAATTCTGGATATTTCTCACATAGACAGGGGATATTCGGGGTTCGAATATAAATTGAGGGCACTCGGCGGGGATATCGTGCGGGCGTCCGTTTAAGGTAACAGATGAAATACATAAGGAAGGTCACCGCGCTGGTTCTCGCCATAATTTTCTGCGCCGCGATAGTTATCGGATTGGGAGTAATCTATTCCGTCAGAAACGTCAACGTGGAATTTATCGGCTATTCCGGCATGTATGAGGAAGAGTTCGGCAAGACGAAAGAAAATCTCAATAAGCTGAAAGGCACGGGAATGTTGTTCCTCTCCGACGGCGACGTGCAGAACAAGGTGAGCGACGACAGCGTGCTCGCCGTCGCAAGTTACGAAAGGATATATCCCTGCACGGTAAACGTCGTGGTTAAGGAGAGGGTGGAGTGTTTCGTTTCCCTGTCCGAAGGCGTCGCGTATGTCTATGACGAGGACGGGGAATTCATGCGCTCGCAAAGGCTGAACGGCGACTACCTCAACCCCTATGACGGCAGCCCCGACGTCGTCGTGCGCGGGGAGATATCCGATACGCTGTCGGCAGAAGAATACAAGAACGTAGGCAATCTTTTAAAGAGCTTCAAAACTTCTTTCGGGGTATTGAGAAAGCTCGTGGACGTAGTCACGGTGTATTCGAGCTTATCTTCCGCCAATATCGCTTTAAGGAGCGGTGTTTCCATTCTCGTCTATGAATGGGAACAAAACGTCGCCGAAAAAATAGCCGCCGTGTACGGTTGTTATTGCGCGTTGTCGGACGGGGAGAGGACGGACAAAAACGGAAAAATCACCGTTGCCGACTCCGCGGGCGGGGCTCATCCCGTCGCCTCATACGAGGTGTTGCGCTGAAAACGCGTTGATCGAGGCATATATACGGCCCTGCTTGTGCTGCGGGGTCGTTTTTTTATGCTGAATTATGCAGAATATACACTCAGAATGTTGACAAATATCTATTCTATATTATATAATAGTCTACGGATGCGAATTCATCTTCCAAATAAAATCAAAGGTGAAAAAAGTGCGTAAAAAAAGCGTTGCGGTGTTGGATATTCGTTCCCAGCAGATAACGGCCGCGGTGGCGCAGAAAGGCGTCAACAACACGTTCATTTTAAAGAGTAAATGCGTCGTCCCTTACGAAGGTTTTGCGGAAGGGGAATTGCTCGATATCAAGGACTTTTGCTCTGCGTTGAAAAAGGCTTATTCGGAAGCGGTGACATCTTACGGCTCATACGTTAAGGAAGTTTACGTGGGTATCCCAGGAGAATTTCTGCGCGTGGAGCAGACGGACAAGGTGATAAGTTTCAACTCTCCCGAAAGGATATCTTCAAGGCATATCGGGTTTGTCAAAGACAGTTCCGTACCGCAGGTGGACGAAAGCGAAGTCGTCATAAAATGCAGCCCGTTGTATTACGTTCTTTCGGATAACCGCAAAGTTATCTCCCCGTTGGGGGAAACGAGCAGCAGTCTGCGCGCCCGCCTGAGCTTTTTCATATGCAAAAGCGCGTTTTTGCAGTGCGTACGCGACGCGTTCGAGGACGTGGCGGAAGTCAGGCAGTTTAATTGGATACCGCAGATTTATGCGGAAACCATTTACCTTTTAGAGCCCGAAAAGCGGGACAACTACGCGGTTTTGTTCGACCTCGGGGATATTTCTTCCACGTTCTGCGTGGCGTGCGGCAACGGAATAGCGTTTTGCGAGTCCTTCTCGGTGGGCGTAAATCACGTCGCGGTGCTTTTAATGGAAGCGTTGGATATCCCCTACGACGTCGCGCTGTGGTTCACGCGCAACGTTAATCTGAATTCCCGCGACAAAGCCATGGCGTATGAAGAGTACAACGACAACGGCACTATCTATAAATTCCCTTCCACCGATTTGAAACAGCTTATCCGTGAAGGGCTCGACGGTCTGTGTGAGATGATAGAGGAGTGCAGGCAATCTTACGTCGGCAAGGATATAGGGAGCAAACCTATCTATATCACGGGCGAGGGGGTAGGCGCTATACGCGGGCTTAACGAACATTTGTCGTCCCGTCTGGTCGTGCCGATAGAGGCCGTCGCCCCCGCGCTGCCTTATTACGACAAGCCGCATTTTTCTTCGCTTTTCAGCGTGCTTGCGGATATTCTCGCCTGACGGGCGGTTTATCGTACACATATAGGCGGCTTAAAGCAAAGTCGGTTTGCCGTCGGTTAAAGTTTGAAGCAGGTTTGAAATCGGCTGAAATATCGGCTTAAATGCGTGCTTAAACAAATTAAAACAGAAAACAAAACGGAAAAACAAAAATAAAAAACGGTTTCGACAGGACAGTAGTTGATTCGGAGGAAAAAATATGTTTAATGAATTTCAGGACAATATGGGAAATGCGGAGACTAACATTTCCGGCAGGGCGAGGATTAAAGTAGTAGGCGTAGGCGGCGCGGGAAATAACGCCGTCAACCGCATGATAGAGGCGGGCATAGATTGCGCGGAGTTTGTGGTTGTCAATACCGATTCGCAGATACTCGCGCTTTCCCCCTGCGAAAACAAAATACAGATAGGCGTGCAGCTCACCAAAGGCTTGGGCGCGGGCGCAGATCCCGATGTCGGCAGGGCGGCTGCCGAGGAGAGTAAGGATATCCTCCAAGACGTGATAAAGGGCACGGATTTGCTCTTTATTACGGCGGGCATGGGCGGTGGCACGGGCACGGGCGCAGCTCCCGTTATAGCCAAGATGGCGAGAGATTTGAAAATTCTCACCGTCGCTGTCGTGACAGAGCCTTTCGTCTTCGAGGGCAAAAAGAGGATGGAAAACACCATAAAAGGGCTTGAAAACCTCAAAAAATACGTTGACACCCTCATTGTAATACCCAACGACAAGATAAGGACGATAATCGACAAGAACACCACCATGACCGAGGCTTTGCGCGTCGCGGACGACGTGTTGAAGCAGGGTATAAGGGGTCTTGCGGAACTCATAGTCAACCCCTCGCTCATCAACCTCGATTTCGCGGACGTCAAGACGATATTGAAGGACAAGGGCGTAGCTCATCTCGGCGTGGGCGTTGCGAAGGGCGACAACAGGATAATAGAGGCGGTAAGGGTAGCCGTCAATTCGCCGTTGCTTGAAACCACGATAGAGGGCGCGCGCGGTGTTATACTCAACGTAGTCGGCGGCAACGACCTTACTTTTGCGGAAGTGGCTGACGCGGCGGAGCTCGTCCGCAGCGTTGTCGATCACGGCGCGAATATCATTTTCGGTGCGCGCATCGATCCCAATGTGCACGAGGAGGTTGAAATCACCGTAATCGCCACAGATTTCACTGGCTTTGACAACAAGCAGGGTGAAGAGCAGCAGCGCGCATACACCAACGGGCAGATTTACAAGGAAACGCCCTACAATCAGCCCAAGTTCACCGTAGGCGAGCCCATCTATCCCCAACGCCAGAGCCAGAACGTCACCGAGGATCGCTATGTAGAGCCCCGCAGGGAATACAACGCGCCCGTACGCGGATATGAACCCCGCCCGTCGGAGCAGCCGCCTTATCGCGCCCCCGCGAATAAGCCCATAGATGACGACGACGAGGGTATAGAGCGCCCCAACGACAAGACCGTTCCCAAGTTCGCCCAGCTTTTGCACAAATTCAACAAGCACGGCAACGATAACAAATAATTATAGTTGAAAATCAAGCGGCGGTGCGCGGAAATTTTTCCGCGCACCGCCGCTTTCCCATGTTCAAAACCGCTTTTCTATACTTAAAGCCACCTTTCCGTATTCAAAACCGCTTTTCTATTTGCAAAACCGCCGTTATTGTGCCCAAAATTGCAATTTCCCTTTCACACGCTCTTTTTTCAAATTAAACGACAAGTTTTTATCAGTTGCAAGCAAGTTGAAGTCGCAAAATGTCGCAATATCTCTGCTTTTTCGTGATAAATCGCGCCTTTTGATAATAAAATTTAATATGGACTTTTCTATCGACGATTACAAAAGCTATTATTTTATCGGGATAGGCGGGGTGAGCATGAGCGCGCTCGCGCAGATTTTACGCTCTTACGGGAAAACCGTGGGCGGCTACGACAGGTGCGGCAGCGTGTACACCGACGATTTGATTTCGGAGGGGATAAAGGTGGAAATCGGGCGCGGAAATCCGCAAAACTACGAAGTCGTCGTCTTTACCGACGCGATTTCAGAGCAAGACCCGCTTATAATTTATTCCAAACTTTCGGGCAAAAAGCTCATATCCCGCGGCGAACTTTTGAGCGCGGTGTGCAAAAAATTTTCGAAAACGATAGCGGTGGCGGGTTGTCACGGCAAGACGACGTGCTCGTCGATGCTCGCGCATATCTTCGGCGAGGCTGGCAAAAATTTCACCTCGCACATCGGCGGGCGGGATATAGATTATTCCAACTGCCACATTTCGGGCAGCGATTATTTTATCACGGAAGCGTGCGAATACAAGAAAAATTTTCTGCGCATAAACGCGGACGTGGCAATAATTTTAAACAGCGACGCGGACCACCTCGACTGTTATTCTTCGATTGATGACCTCAAACGCTCTTATGTGCAATTTGCAGCCGATTCGAAAGCCGCCGTAAAACTTTTCGGCGACTTGCCCGAAGTCGCCGCGGCGACGTTCGGTTTTGACGACCGCGCGGACTTCTACGCAAAAAATATCGTTGGAAAGGGCGGTAAATATTCGTTTACAGCGTATAAAACGGGCGAAGAACTCGGCAGAATCTCCCTAAGCGTTTACGGGAAGCACAACGTCTTGAACGCGCTTGCGGCAATAGCGGGGGCGGATATGTGCGAAATTCCATTTAAATACGCCATGCGCGGTCTGCAATCTTTCGGCGGGGTGGAGAGGAGATTCGAATTTATCGGAAAGATAAACGGCGCAACATGCATTGCCGACTACGCCCATCACCCGAGCGAAATAAAAGCCGCGCTCAAAACGGCGCGGCAGATTTGCGGCAAAGGCACTCTTTATACGGTTTTTCAGCCCCATACGTACAGCAGAACTAAATTTCTGTTCCCGCAATTTCTGCGGGCGTTGGGTTGCGAGAAAAATTTGCTAATCTATAAAACATATCCCGCGCGGGAATACTTCGACGACGCGGGCTGCGCGCTCACCCTCAGCAAGGCGCTTCCGAACTCCGTCTATGCGGACGAAATTCAGGGCATTTGCGATTTTCTGATGGACGTGTGCGCAGACGATACGGTGATATTTTTGGGCGCGGGCGACATCTACGAAATTGCGAAATTGCTCGTGGATTGCCGTTAAAAATATAGATAAAAACTACCTTAAATTGCAAATAAACGCACGGGCAAACGCAATTTGCGGCGAAATGATATAAATAAAATATAAAAATCGTTAAAAAGCGGGCAACGGGTCAAAAATCTATGTTTCTGCCCGCTTTTTCGCATGCGCAGACAAATTCGGCAAACTGTCTCGCCTTTCTCGGCGAACGCCCGCCGTTTACCACCGCCCAGCGCTCGGCAAGGGCGTAAAGCTGCTGTCTGTCCGCCGCAATTTCGTAGTCGTCCGCAAGCTGCCCGACTATCGAAAGATATTGTTGTTTGTCGGTGGGCGCAAACCTTATCGTCAGCCCGAACCTGTCCGCAAGGGAGAGCTGCTCGTCCACAATGTCCGAATGGTGAACGGCGTTTTGCCTGTCCGCAAAGTCTTCCCTTACAATGTGGCGGCGGTTGGAAGTTGCCGCAAACATCACGTTGCCGCGGCAATCGCCGAACGAACCTTCGAGCACGCTTTTAAGCGCGGAGACGTCCTTATCTTCCGTCCCGAGGGATAAATCGTCGAGGAAGAGCAAA
>CANREX010000069.1 GCA_947629735.1 uncultured Clostridia bacterium | reverse complement strand
TTCAAGGAGCTGTTCGGCGGCGGCAGGGCGGAATTGCAGCTCGACTACACCGACTGCGAAGACCCTCTCGACGCGGGCGTGGAAATCGTCGCGTGCCCTCCCGGCAAAAACCTTTCCAAAATTTCGCTGCTCTCGGGCGGCGAACAGGCGCTCACCGCGATAGCGATACTCTTCGCGATAATCCAGATGCGACCCATGCCGTTCTGCGTGCTCGACGAGATAGAAGCCGCGCTCGACGACGCCAACGTCGGCAGATACGCAAACTACTTGAAAAAGTTCGCCGAAAAGACGCAGTTCATCGTTATAACGCACCGTAAACCCACTATGGAAAAGGCGGACGTCCTCTTCGGCGTTACCATGGAAGAAAAGGGCGTTTCCAAGATAGTTTCCGTTAAACTTTCGGAAGTGGAATCCCGCCTCGGCGGCGACACCGTCGCATAACTTTTCCGGCAATGCGCGCGCGATATGAGCGTACAAAGCGCGCGGCATAAACGCGGTGGAATTTGCGGCGTAAAGCGCAAAAATGCGCTGTATTAACGCCGCGCGGAAAATAAGAAGAAACCGCGCAAAAATGAGTTCATCGGGGCATATGTGCGGGGGAATTGAATAAAAAGAATAAAAAACGGGTGAGATTATGGGCATATTTTCCAAACTTGCGGGTGCGCTCAAAAAGACGAAAGCGGCGTTATCGGGCGCGATAAGTTCGTTGTTTTCGCGCAATAAATTGGGCGACGAATTCTATGAAGAGCTGGAAGAAATTCTGATAAGTTCGGATATTTCCGTGACATGCGCGGAGGAGATTGTAGAGGACTTGCGCGCGGAAGTCAAACAGGAAAAATTAAAGGAAAAAGAGTACGTTATTGAGTGCATCAAGGACATATTGAAGGACAAGCTGGATGAGGCGGAAGTTCCTGAAATAACCTGCCCCGCGGTGATAATGCTCGTGGGCGTGAACGGCGTCGGCAAGACGACGACGGTGGGCAAGCTCGCTTCCTATTTTCTCCGCATGGGCAAGAGCGTGACGGTAGCTGCGGCGGACACCTTCCGCGCGGCGGCGAGCGACCAGCTTTCGATCTGGGCGGAGCGGGCAAAGGTGCGCATAGTCAAGCACGAGGAAGGGAGCGACCCTTCGGCAGTCGTGTTCGACGCGCTCTCCTCGGCAAAGGCGCGGGGCACGGACGTCGTCATAATAGACACGGCGGGCAGGCTGCACGTCAAGGCGAACCTGATGGAAGAGCTTAAAAAGATGTCGCGCGTGGTGGAAAGGGAATACCCCCAAGCCGAGTTTTACAAGCTGCTTGTTCTGGACGCTACGACGGGCAACAACGCCGTAAACCAGGCGAACGTGTTCGACGATGCGTTGGAGCTCGACGGCATAGTGCTGACCAAGCTGGACGGCTCGGCAAAGGGCGGCTTTGTCATCTCGCTGTGCAGCGAGCTCGGCATACCCGTCATGTTCGCGGGCGTCGGCGAAAAGATAGAGGACTTGGAGCTCTTCGATTCCGCGGACTTTGTGGACAATATATTGTAAATAGAAGCGGTTTTCGGGCGGCGTGATTGCGTGTGCGGCGGACACTTTCCACGCGCGATTTTCAATGTGACTGCTACGGGGGTTGTCGTAGGGATATATTTTAACGGCGAAAAATTGAGATAAAAAGAGGCGGGGCGGACTTAACAATAAGTCCGCCCCGCCCGATTTTACCGCTTAATAAAGCCGCGCGGGCAAATCACAGATCGTCGACATCCTGAACGGGACAGTCTAACTCGTTTGCGCAAGTGCCCGTGTAGCTTCCGAACGGATCGTCAAAGCTGAAAAAGCAATTACTTGCAGTTTTTCGTGCTTTTGGAAGACGAGCAGTTGGAAGTCTTGTTCTTGCAGTTCTGCTTGTTTTCGCTGTTGTTAGCCTTTTTCATACATTCTCCTTTGCGTAAGGAATATGCAACGCTACGAAACCCTGACTTGACTTGCAAAGGGGACATACGTCCCACGCTTCCTTCAAAGTCTGTTTGTGACCGCACTCCTTACAGATATAGAGAATGGGGCTCTCGTTTTTGTAGAGATTTCCGCTTTCCATAGCCTCGTGCAGATATCTGAAAACCTGCTCATGGTGTTTTTCGACCGTAGCTATCATCGTGAAAAGTCCGGAAATATCCGCAAAGCCTTCCTCTTTGGCAGTAGCGGCAAACGCGGGATAATTGCGCTCGTGCTCGACCTTTTCGTCCTCCGCGGCAAGGCGCAGCGCTTCGACGAGGTCGCCCGTGTGGAAGGGATACCCCGCATTTATATCAATATTGTGAATGGATTCCCCGCCCCGCTTGGTTAGCTCTTCGAAAAATCTTCTCGCGTGCACCGTTTCGTTTTTGGCGATGGTCTTAATCTCATCCGCCAACGCGATATACCCCTGCGCGGTAGCCTCGCGCGCAATGAGTTGATAGCGCATACCCGCCTGGCTTTCGCCGGCAAAGCTCCTTGCAAGATTGTTATAAGTTTGTGTTTCGCAAAATTGCATAACTCTTCCTCCGTGCAATTATCTTGCGCAGCTTTTTCCCGCTTATTCGCACTTGCGCCATGGTATATTTTAGAAATGACTTTTTATAAAGACGTCAACTTGGCTGCGATAAAAATTAAAGCAAAGGGGACGTCCGCGCGCAAAAAAATCGAGCCTTGATTATGCCGCTTCGGTCGGGTTAAAAAGGGGGCGGGCGTCCGCGTTTTTTTAAAGCGCGGGCGCCAGCCCATAATAAATTTTATCTCATATAAATTGCGGATAATAAGGCGGGAAATATTCAAAATGCGGCAAACCGCAATATATCGCAAAAACCGACGAAAACCGACGAAAATCGCGCTCGCCGCCATATATTGCGGGGTCTATTGCAAAATCGGGCGGGCAGAAAGGCTTAAAAACTTCGGTTTTTTAAATAAAATATGCCGAATTTTTATATTGCGGCAAAGCCGTGGGAAGTCACTCAAAAAGGCTTGAAAATCAAATTTTGCGCCCTCGTTTTTCTTATCCCGCGTCCTTTTTTGACCTATTTCGCACGCCGCTTTTCCCTATTCCGCGCTTTCGTTTTTCCTGTTTTCGCCGAACAGCGTCTTTATCATCGTGGAAAGATAGAGTATGGGAACGACGCTTACTTTGTCCGCGTATTTGGCGACGGTTTTCATGTTTTTCGCAGGGAGAAGCACGCGCTTGAATCCCATCTTCACGCACTCCTGAACGCGCTTTTCCGCGTACTGCACGGCGCGCACTTCGCCCGTCAGACCCACTTCCCCGAACGCCGCGGTGTACTTGTCTATGGGCTTGTCGAAATATGCGGAAGCGAGGGCGGCGCACAGCGCGAGGTCGGTCGCGGGCTCGTTCAGCTTTATCCCGCCCATCACGTTCACGTAGACGTCCTCGGAAGAAAAGCGCAGGTTGCACCTCTTTTCGAGCACCGCAAGTAGCAGCGTAAGCTTGTTGTAGTCCACGCCGAGAGACATTCTCCTCGGCTGTCCGAACGCGGTGCGGGAGATGAGGGTCTGGATTTCCACGTTCATGCAGCGGTTGCCCGTCTGCGCGGGGGTGACGGCGCAGCCCGCCTCTTCCCCTCGGCTTTCGGAAAGGAATATGCCCGAATAATCTGTGACGGCGTGCAGTCCGTCGCCCGCCATCTCGAACACGCCCACCTCGGAGACGTTGCCGAACCTGTTCTTTACAGCCCGCAGTATGCGGAAGTTTTCCTGGTTTTCACCCTCGAAGTACAGCACGGTGTCCATGATGTGTTCAAGCACTTTCGGACCTGCCAGCGCGCCCTCTTTCGTCACGTGACCTATTATAAAGAATGTTATGCCGCGGCTCTTAGCGATGCGCATCAGCTTTGTCGCGCACTCCCGCACCTGCCCGACAGAGCCCGCGGACGAGGTGAGCTCTTCCGTGTAGACCGCCTGAATTGAGTCTATGACGCAGAACTCCACGCCGTCGAGCTCGTTTTCCAGCCCGTCAATGCAGGTGTCGTTGACTATTAAAAGGTTGTCGCCGTTCAAATTCAGGCGGTTTGCCCGCATTTTGACCTGCGAGCAGCTCTCCTCAGCCGAAAAATACAGCGTCTTGCGGGTGAGCGAGAGGTGCGCCGCAATTTGCGTGAGCAGCGTGGATTTCCCTATCCCGGGGTTGCCTCCGAGCAGCACCAGAGAACCCGCGACTATCCCGCCGCCGAGCACCGTGTCGAATTCCGAAATGCCCGACGGGGTGCGGGAGTATTTTTCATAGACCACCTGCGAAAGGGGCTTTGCCTTGGGCAGGGAATATACGCTCCTCTTCTGCACGGAAGGCTGTTCGTTTCCGACGGCTTCTTCCGCCATGGTATTGAATTTTCCGCAGGAAGGACATCTCCCCAGCCACCTCGGCGAGGTCGCCCCGCACTCGCTGCACACGAATGCGGTCGTAACGTTTTTTGCCATATTGTCACCTTAAAATTTTTTGAAAATGTGCTATCCCGCTTTCTCTATCGGCGGAGTGTGGGATAGGGTATTTTGAACGGAGTTGATTTCCACGGCGCTATTTCGATTTGCGCAGGGCTATCCCGATTGCCGCAGGGCGTATCGATTTCCGTAGGGCGGGGAAGTTAAATTTTTCCCGTCACCGCGGCGCAGTATGCCGCAATCCCCAGCTTTTCGCCGACGAACCCCAAGCCCTCGCAAGTGCCCGCCGTTATGGAAATTTCTTCCTCGTCCGCGCCCGTTATCTCGCCGAGCTTTTTCTTCATCTCGCAAATATATTTTGCAAGCCGCGGCTTTTCCGCCTGTATCGCTATCGAGAGGGAGAGGACTTTCAGCCCCTTTTCTGCTATGATTTCCACTACCTTTTTCGCAAGGTTAGCGCTGTCCGCGCCCTTTAAAGAGGGGTCGGAATCGGGGAAGTAATGCCCGATATCTTCAAGCCCCGCGGAGGAGAGCAGCGCGTCCATTACCGCGTGCAGCGCGACGTCGCCGTCGGAGTGCGCCAACAGCGCCCTGTCGCAGGGAACTTTTACGCCGCACAGCTTGATAAATTCCGCCTCCCCACCGAACGCGTGCACGTCTACGCCGAAGCCCGCGCGGCTGCCGCTATCCGGCGTTTTCCCGAGCAATTCCATCTCCTCGGTGCGGGTGAAATCTTCTTTGAACGTCAGCTTTCTGTTGCCCGCGCTGCCAGCCGCGCAGATGCGAGCGGGGGAAATATAGCGGGAATAGACCGAGCCGTCGTCGGTGAATTGTTCGCCGCTTTTTATAGCCTTTTCGTAGGCGAGCCTTATCTCTTCCGCCTTGAATATCTGCGGCGTCTGAATGGCGTAAAGCGAATTTCGTCGGGGTATATCTGCCACCCAACCGTCGTTTTGAAGCGCAATCGTGTCGGTTACGGGCATGGCGAGAAGCGCGCTTCCGTACTCTTTCGCGCAGCTCAGACACTCCGAAAATTGTTCGATGGTCGTGAACGGGCGCGCCCCGTCGTGAATTATTATATAGTCGCCGTCCGCCTTGTCAAGCGCGCGGTAAACGCTCTCCGTGCGGGTATCCCCGCCGAACGTTATTGTGCAGCCGAGGGGCTCGCATATCGCCCCGACTTGCTCGCCGTCGCTCTCCGCGCAGGCGACGATTATCTGTGCAAGTTCGTCGCCGCTATTTTTGATGTGTTCGGCGAACGCCTTCAACTTTTTCACCGTATAATACAGTGCGTTTGCGCCGTGAAAGGGGTAGAGCAGTTTGTTCTTCCCCAAGCCCGCGCGCTCGCCCTTGCCAGCGGCGCAGATTATCGCGCTTATCCTCATTTCAGCCCTCCGCGTCCCCGCCGCTCTGCCCATCGGCTGTGGGGTTTTCGTCAGCCGCGCGGATGTCGTCCGCCTTTGCTTCGGCTTTGTTTTCTTCGGCTTGCGGGATATCTCCGCGCTCTTCCTCTTTTATCTCCTTGGGCTGTTCGGCGGGAGCTCTCCCCACGCCCGCGACGGCGTTTACGGGCAGAGAAAAGGCTATCCCCTGACCTTCCGTTTTGAGCCCCGCGTTGTTGTAGAGGGAGTGCAGCACGGCGTCCTTTATCGCGACGGGCACGAGAATCATGACGATGTCCTTATCGGGCTGAATGGTTATATGGAAAAACTGTTCTGCTTCCTTGTTTGCCGTTCCGCGCGCCCTTATGACGGTGCCGCCGCGCGCGCCCGCTTCCTTTGCCGCGTCCATTACTATGTCGGAAAATCCCGCGTTGACTATGCAGAAGATAACTTCGTACTTGTTTTCCATATCATTTCTCCTCTTTTACCAATGCTCTGTTGTTTGAAAGAAAACCGAACAGCAGCTTGCCAATCACGCTCGAAAGCGGTATGGTGAACGAGATGCCGTTGCCGCCCTTGACGGAGGCGAACTTTTCGTCCAACGCGGAAAGTATGTCCGCCGCGCGGTTTTCCTGTATTATGCTGAAAATAACGCTCTTATCCGAATCCGTCAGCCCGAGATATCTCAACGTCTTTGCGTCCGCCGTGCCCTGCGCGAGAGCCGTGACCTGCATGTTGACTTCGAAGGACTGTATGAGATCAGCGTAATATTCCTCTTTGTTCCTGCTCACCACGGTTATAAGCATTTCCAGCCTGTTCGTGGTGACGGCGTGCGGCGTCGCCTTGTCCTTATGCTTTGCGGGCTTTATAAATTTAGCGGGCTTGCCCGCCCTTGCCGCCTTGGCAACCTTGATAGGCTTTGCCGCCTTAGCGGGTTTAGCCTCTTTTGCGGGTTTTCCGCCCCGAGAAAGCGCGCCCTTGCCGCCGTTTGAAGTTTTTCTGTTTTCGTTCTCTGCCATAATGCGCTCCGCTTAAAAAGCCTCTTAAAAGTCCCTTATTTGAAGTAAATAATCTGTTCGTCGTCCGCGGAAAGTATGCGCATCATCGTTATCTTTGCGCGCACCTTGGAGGACATCACCGCCTTGAAACCCAATAGCTGTATAGTGATGAGCGGGGTCATTGCGACCATTGCGACAACCCCGAACGCATATCCGTAAACGCCCTCCGCACCGTTCATGACGCTGCACGCGCCTATCACGAGGGGGAGGATAAAGCTCGAAGTCAACGGACCGGAAGCCACCCCGCCCGAGTCGAACGCGATGGCGGTGTATATCTTCGGAACGAAGAACGAAAGCCCCAAAGATATCAGATATCCGGGGATAAGATAGTAAAGTATCGAGAAGCGGAAAATAGCCCTCAGCACCGATAGACCTATGGATATGCCCACGGCAATAGAAAGCGCAATCATCATTTCCGTCTTTTTGACGCCGCGGTTGGTTATCTCCTCGACCTGCTTGTTTAAAACGTGCACGGCGGGCTCTGCGAGGACTACCACCAGCCCGAGCGCAAACCCGATCAGGACAAGGGGCGCGTTTCCGTAAGAAGCCAGATGCTCGCCGAGCTTGAACCCGACGGGCTTGAAGCCCACTTCCACGGAAAGCAGAAATATTATCAGCCCGACGAAGGTGTAGCCTATCCCTATCGCAATTTGTATGAGCTTCTGCGCGGGCAGTTTCAGCACAGTGAACTGCAACAGCGTGAAAAACGCCACAATAAGCCCGAGGGCAAGAGCGACGTCCTTTACTATGTCGAGGACGAGCATGCCGAGGTGCGCGCCCAAGACGTTGTCCATTGCGTATTGACT
>CANREX010000068.1 GCA_947629735.1 uncultured Clostridia bacterium | reverse complement strand
AGGGAGGACGGCTCACCCCTGCGGCGGCGCTCATCGGCACCATTTTGAAGATCAAGCCCGTGTTGCAGATACAGGGCTTCAAGCTCGACCAATACGCCAAGGTGAGAAAGCTCGCCGACGCGAAGACGGTGATAATTTCCGCAATAGAAAAGGATATCACCACCCGCTTTGCGGAACTCCGCAAACAGGGAAAACTTGTGCTGGCGGTTGCGCACACGCAGAATGCGGAAGAGGCAAAGATATTCGCCGAAGAGCTCAATCATAAGTTCCCCGATTTGCAAGTGGTTTCCATAGACCCCCTTTCTTTGAGCGTTTCCTGCCATATAGGTCCGGGCGCGCTCGCGGGGGCGGTAAGCATAAAATACTGAGCCGCGGCAACGCATAAGGCAAAACGGCAATATCGGTTGATGAGAGGAGAAAAATTTTATGAGTATCAAGATAGTAACTGACAGCAACTGCGGCATAACGATAGATCAAGCAAAAGAGCTCGGCATTGAGATACAGCCCACTCCCGTCCTCGTAAACGGCGAGCAATTCTTCGAAGAAGAGGGCTTCACACAGGAGAGATTTTACGAAGAACTCACAAAGGACGGCACGACGGTCGCGACTTCCCAGCCCAACCCCTTCGACGTGGCGGAGCGTTGGAGACGTCTTTTGAAGACGTACGACGAAATCTTGTATATGCCCCTTTCGAGCGGGCTTTCCGAGACGGCGCTCACGATAAAGAAGATGGCGGAGACCGAGCCCGAATTCAAAGGCAGGGTTTACGCCCTTGACAACCACAGAGTCTCCATAACGCAAAAGCAGACCGTTTTCGACGCCCTGAAAATGATTGAAGAGGGCAAGACCTGCAAGGAAATCTACGATTATTTCATGGAGACGGGCAAATACAGTTCCATTTACATAGCCCTCGGCACGCTCAAATTCTTAAAGAAGAGCGGCAGGCTCACCCCTGCGGCGGCGCTCATCGGCACAATGCTCAAAATCAAGCCCGTGTTGCAGAACCACGGCGGGGTTTTCGACACCTACGCAAAAGTAAGAAAGACGAGCGAAGCGAAAAAAGTCATGATTGAAGCGCTCGAACACGACTTGAACGGGGAATTCAAGACTCTCCGCGAAAACGGCAAAATAGTGCTCGGCGTGGCGCACACGCAGAACTTCGAGGAGGCGAAAATCTTCGCAAAGGAACTCGAAGAGCACTTCCCCGATTTGAAAGTTGCGTTCATCGACCCCCTTTCTTTGAGCGTTTCCTGCCACATCGGTCCGGGCGCGCTGGCGTGCGGCTGCGCGATAAGATACTGATTATAGCGCGGCAAAGACATCTGCCTGCTTGGCAGTTAAGCGACGTTTATGTAGGCGGCAAAGACGTCTGCATGCGCGATTGAAAATTCAAAACAAAGTTAAAGAGACGGCTGAAAATTGCCGTCTCTTTTGAATTTTCAATCGCCTTTATATGCGGCTTTTATATTCGTATCCCCAATCCGACATGGCTGAAAGCAGGGGTTTTAACGACTGCCCGAGCGATGTCAGCGAATATTCCACCCGCGGCGGAACTTCCGCGAACACGTTCCTTTCAATCAAACCGTCGCTTTCCAACGCCCTGAGATTATCGGTGAGCACCTTTTTGCTTATTGCGGGAACGGTCTTTAAGAAATCGCCGAACCTCTGCGTTCCGTCGTACACGAGGTTGCGCAAAATCAGCAGTTTCCACTTGTTCCCTATAAGTTGCACCGTTGTAGCTACGGGGCAATCGGGCAATTCTTCCTTCGTCAGCATATTCCCCACCTCCCTTTCGCCACATATTATATGATTTTAGCGCAAAAATGTCAATAGTTTAAAAAATAAACTTAGTAATCAATCTATTACCAAGTAATAAAAACGTAACTTTATTGCAAAAATGCGCAAGAGAGAATATAATGCAGACAAAAAATTCGGAGGTCTATTATGAAAACTTTTGAAAAAATCGCCGTTAAAGACGGAGCAAGAACGGAATTGCACGACGCGCTTCACCTTACGGGGGCGGAAATAAGCGTAAACGCGCTGCCCGCAGGCGCAAGCGTGCCATTTGTGCACAGTCACAAGCAAAACGAAGAGATTTACTGCGTCCTCGAAGGATGCGGAGTTATCGAAATCGACGGACAGAAAGAGCAAATTTCGGCAGGCGAATGGTTCAGGGTTGCGCCCGCCGCGAAAAGGCGCATCTTTGCGGGCGACAAGGGCGTAAAATATATCTGCATACAGGTAAAGCAGGGCTCGCTCGGCGGCTACACTGCGGACGACGCGATAATCGGATAATTTTTAAAGCGGGAAAGCGGGCAACGCCTTATTCAATTGCCATAAAATTGCTCTAAAAACGCCTTAAAACGCTTCAAAAACAATTCAAAACTGTTTAAAAACGCTTTAACGCGGTGCGGTCGGGGAGATATCGACTGTTGTAAATTATGCCGAGGACGAGGGCGTTTATCATGACGTAGCACCACAGCAGGAACACGATTATCGCGGCTATCGCGCCGTAGAGTTTTTGCGGGTTGGCGAAGCGCAGATAGACGGTGAAGCCCGTCGCGCCGAGGAGCCACAGCGCGGTCGTGAGCAGGCTTCCCGGCATCGCCGCGTCGAAAGTGAGTTTATACGGGCAGGCGAAGAGGTTTAAAAGATATGCCGCGAACAGCGCGAACATGCTCAGAAAAATTATCGAGATGACGTCCGCCACCGCCGTCGGCATGATGAAATCGAGCACGTTATAGCTCAAAAAGGGCACTGCCGCCGCGCCCGCGACGAAAAACAGCGTGGCGAAAACGATCAGCAGCGAGGCGAACCGCAAACGCAGTCCGCCCTTGCACACCTTTTTATCGTAAATTATCTCCCCGCTGCGGCGCAGGTGATAGAAAAAATTGGTTGACGACCACAGAGACGTCACTATCAACACCACCCCCGCGCTGCCCGTCGCACCCTCGGCAGACGTCTTTAAATACCCCAAGACGGGGGAAATCGCCTCGAACAGGCTGTTTGAAAGCACGGACGAAAGGTCCACCGAGCCCACTATCAGCGTGAGCCAGAACAAAAAGGGCGCGACCGACATAAGCAGAAAATATACGAGTGTGCCCGAAATCGTCGAAAAGCGCTTATCCGTAAAATATTTATACAGCCCGCCGAGATACTTCATATATTATATTTTTAACTGCTTTTGCGGGCGATATACCAAACGTTAAAAGGGACAGACGTTAAAAGGGACGGAAATTTTTCCGCCCCTTTATTTTCAGTTGCCGCAGCCGCAGTTGCAGCCGTTATTACAGCCGCAGCCGTTATTACAGCCGTTGTTTTGGCTCTGAGCCGACGTCACCCAGCCGCAACCGTCCCAGCCCGCGTAGGGGGACGTTCCGCACCCGCAGGATACGCAGCCGTAAGACGCGCCGAAGTCCGCATAAGCGGCGGCGTTATAACCGCCGTTGCACCCGCAACCGCCGTTGCAGCTGTTGCAGCCGCAGGAATTGCCGCGCGAGAGGGCGTTGCCGATAAACGAAAGCAGTCCGCCGCCGCAGTTGCAGCCGCAGGAATTACAGTTATTGCACATAATCGATAACCCTTGTCTTTTGTTTTATTAAAGGCAAAGGTTTTCCCCCTTGCCTCTTTACTTTATAGTATGCCGAAAGACGTCAACGAGGTTACGCCGCGGGAAAATTACGCAAAAAACAAGAAATTAACGCGCCGATAAGCGTAAAACCCCGCAAAAAAGCGGCAAAAAGACGGCAAAAACGGAAAAACGGGCATAAAAAAGGGGCGGCAACCGCCGCCCCTTAAATTAAAGCGTATAGAAATTATTTGCCGAAATATCTCTTCAAAAGACCCGCAAAGCCTGCGCCGTGGCGGGCTTCGTCCTTAGCCATCTCGTGAACGGTGTCGTGAATGGCGTCGTAGCCGAGCTGTTTGGCCCTCTTCGCGATAGCGAGCTTGCCTTCGCATGCGCCCGCTTCCGCAGCCGCGCGCAGTTCGAGGTTCTTCTTGGTGGAATCGGTGACGACTTCGCCCAAGAGTTCCGCAAACTTGGAAGCGTGATCGGCTTCTTCATAAGCATAGCGCTTGAACGCTTCCGCAACTTCCGGATAGCCCTCTCTTTCCGCCACTCTCGCCATAGCGAGGTACATGCCGACTTCCGTGCACTCGCCGTTGAAATGAGCGCGCAGACCTTCCATAACCTCTTTATCTTCGACAACGCCGTCGCCTACTTTGTGCTCGCACGCGTAAACGGTCTTGCCCTCTTCTACGGGCGTGAACGTCTTTGCCTTGCATACGGGGCATACTTCTACGTCGTCGGCGACTATTTCGCCGCAAACAGTACATCTTTTCATAATTTTAAAAACTCCTTTTATTTGAATTTTATCCCGTTTATGATAACACAAACGTCGTCATAATGCAATGGTTTGGCGGGAAATTTTCCCGCGATTTTCAAAATTTTTCACTCTGTTATCATGCCGTAAAGCTCTTTGAAGCTGCGCGCGAATTTTTTCGCTCCCGCCGCTTCGAGTTGTCCCCGCGTGCGATAGCCCCACAGCACCGAAATGCAGTCCATTCCCGCGTTTTCAGCCGTGCGGATGTCCGTCTCGCCGTCGCCGACAAAGACGCACTCTTCGACTTTCACGCCGAGCTTTTCGACTATCTTGAAAACGCCGTCGGGCGCGGGCTTCAACGGGAAGCCGTCCACCTGCCCGAGCACGCAATCGAATCCGAAGCGGGAAAAGTAATTTTCGTCCGTTTTCAGCGCGACGTTGTGCGGCTTGTTGGTGAAAACCGCCATGCGCACGCCCTCTTCCTTCAACTTTAAAAGCGTTTTTTTCTCGCCCTTGAAAAAGCGCGAGCGCGAGCCGTCGTTTTCCGCGTACAGCCGCTTATATAGGGTTAAAATTTCGTCCAATCTGTACTCGTTGTCCTTCCCTATCGCGAGCCTTACAAGCTCCCTTGCGCCGTTGCCGATATAGCGCATGACCTCTACGCGGGAAAGGGCGTTGAGCGCGAACTTTTTGAGCGTCATATTGAGCACGCTCCGAATATCGGGCAGGGTATCGAAGAGCGTGCCGTCCAAATCGAAAATTACCGCTTTGTACATGCTTTTATCACATCTTTTCGGGAACTTTTATCCCGAGCAGGGCGAGCGAATTTTCAAGCGTCTGCAACGTCGCGCGCGTTATGCAAAGCCGCAGCTCTCTCACCCCGTCGTCCGCCGCAAGAATCTTGCAGTCGAAGTAGAATTTGTTGAATTTCTGGGAGAGGTCCACCGCGTATCTCGCTATAATGCTCGGCTCGTATTTTTCCGCGGCGTCCTTGACTATCGCGGGGAAGCGGGAAAGGGCTTTCACCACCTCGAATTCCTGCTCTTCCGCCTCGTAGCCCGCGGGATATGCCGCGACGAACGCTCCCGCCTTTTCCAGAACCGAACGGGCGCGGGCGCAGGTGTATTGGCAATAAACGCCCGTCTCGCCGTCGAAGGAAAGCACCTTGTCGTAGGAAAAAACTATGTCCTTTATCTTGCTGTTGTAAAGCGCGCCGAATATCACCGCGCCGACGCCTACCTTTTCCGCAATGTCCGCCTTGTCTTCGAGGTCGGGATTCTTCTCTTGCAGCACCGCGTAAGCCTTTTCGACGCATTTATCGATGACATCTTCCAGCCACACCACTCTGCCGTTTCTCGTGGACATCGCGCCGTCCTCCAAGGAGACCATGCCGTACGCGACGTGCACCATGTCTTTCGCCCAATCGTTGCCGAGGAGTTCCAGCACCTTGAATATCTGCTTGAAGTGCAGATTCTGCTGATACGCGACGACGTACAGGCATTTATCGAAGTCGTACGTCTTTTTGCGGTAGTACGCCGCCGCCAAATCGCGCGTGGCGTACAGCGACGCGCCGTCCGAGCGCAATATAAGACAGGGAGGCATGCCGTATTCCTCCAAGTCCACAATGCTCGCGCCGTCGCTCTCCTTCAATAAATTTTTGGCTTTAAGCTCGTCTATCACGGGCTGCATTTTATCCGTGTAGAAGCGTTCGCCGTTGTAGCTGTCGAATTTGACGTCCAACCGCTCGTAAATCTTATCGACGTATTTCAAAGTGAGGGATTTGAACCACTCGAAGAGTTCGTTCGCCTCTTTATCGCCGCTCTCGATGAGGCGGAAATACTCCCGCGCCTCCCTTTCCATGTCCTCTGTCGCTTCCGAATTGAAGCGGACATACAGCTCGTTGACGGCGAAGATGCCGCGACGGTCGACGTCCTCTTTATTTCCCCAATGTTTGTAGGCGCAAATCAGCTTTCCGAACTGCGTGCCGTAGTCGCCGAGGTGGTTTATCCCCACCACGTTGTAGCCTAAAAAGGAGAAAATTTTGTAGAGCGAACTGCCCAGAACGGTCGTGGACAGATGCCCTATATGAAAGGGCTTTGCGATATTCACCGAGGAATAGTCTATGCAGATAGTCTTGCCCGCGCCCATATCCGAGCTGCCGTAGCGCGCCCCCTGCTCTTCAATCGTTTTGAGCGTGTCGGCTACAAACGAGCCGCGGTTTATGGCAAAATTGAGATAGCCGTTTACAGCCGTTATCTTAGCTATGACGTCGTCCGCGGCGATCTCCTGCGCGAGCTTTTGGGCTATTGAAACGGGCGAGGAGCGCAAAACCTTCGCGAATTTGAAACAGGGCAGGGCGTAATCGCCCATCGACGTATCTGGCGGAACGGCTATCGAGGAATATATCTCCTCTTCGCTCACGCCTACAACCTTGATTTTTTGCGCAATATACTTCTTGTAGTCCATAATTTTGTCTGCCTTTTTACCAATTTTATCACAGCGGGTAAAATTTGGCAACAAATAGCCGCAAAGCGTTTTGAATTTTTTGAAATTTATATTATAATGTTCTAAGTAATCAAAAGAGGTTTTGTTATGAAATTAGGCGTAGTAGGTCTGCCGAACGTAGGCAAGTCCACCCTCTTCAACGCGATAACGCACGCTGGCGCGGAAGCCGCGAACTACCCTTTCTGCACGATTGAGCCCAACGTGGGCGTCGTAGCCGTGCCCGACGAAAGGTTGGATAAGCTCGCCGCGCTGTATGCAAGCAAGAAAGTCACCCCCGCCATCGTGGAATTCGTAGACATCGCGGGGCTTGTGAAGGGGGCTTCCCGCGGGGAAGGGCTGGGCAACAAATTCCTCTCCCACATACGCGAATGTGACGCGATAGTGCACGTCGTGCGGTGCTTCGAGGACGCGAACGTCACGCACGTTTCCAACGTCATAGACCCCGTTGCGGACATCACCACGATAACTTTGGAGCTTATCTTGGCAGATATAGAAGCCGTCAACAAGCGGCAGGACAGAATACGCAACACGGCGCGGGGCGGCGCGAACAAGGAAGCCGCGGCGGAATACGCGTTTTTGGAAAAGCTGGAAAAGTTCCTCTCCGAAGAAAAGCCCGCGCGCCTTTTCAAGTGCGAGGAAAGCGAACAGCCCTACCTTAAAAATCTGTTCCTTTTGACCGCAAAGCCCGTCATATATGCCGCGAACATCTCGGAATTCGACATGGGCAAGGACGAGGACGAAATACCCTTCGTCGTCAAGGTCAAGGAGTACGCAAAAAAAGAGGGCAGCGAAGTCATGGTCATATGCGCAAAGACCGAGGACGAACTTTCGCAGATGCCCGCCG
>CANREX010000067.1 GCA_947629735.1 uncultured Clostridia bacterium | reverse complement strand
AAACAGCACAGTGCGCTGTTTTGCCGCGCGAGATGAGTGAGCGCATATCGTTCCGCGCGAACGGTGACCGAACACGGTGTTGCCCTTACGCCGTGTGAGAAGGGGAGGGCAGGGTGGGGTGTGGGGTTTACCGCATTGTCTTTCCGCCCGAGGAATCCGGCGGGGGAGATGTCACGCTGCTTTTCATTTTAATTTGCGGTGGGATTTGTGCATAAAATTTTTCGTCCGATAATATTATATTTATACGTAACGCAGCCGAAAATTCCCGGCTGAAATGAGGACGGAGGCGACAGATGTCAGATACAGGTATTTATAAGGATATGGCGGAAAGGAGCGGCGGCGACATTTACATAGGCGTTGTCGGACCTGTCCGCACAGGCAAATCGACTTTGATTAAGCGGTTTATGACGGAGCTCGTTCTCCCCAACGCCGAGGGGGGAACGGTCAAAGAAATGGTAGACGAACTCCCGCAGTCGGCGGCGGGCAAGACGGTCATGACGACCGAGCCGAAGTTCATTCCCGCCAAGGCTGCAAGGGTGAAAATAGACAACGCCGAGGCTAACGTGCGGCTCATAGATTGCGTCGGATTCGTGGTGGAGGGTGCGAACGGGTTCGAAGAGGACGGCGCGCCGCGGCTCGTAAACACTATGTGGAGCGATAAGCCCCTGCCGTTTGCGGAAGCGGCGGCTCTCGGCACGCAAAAGGTCATTCGCGACCACTCCACGATAGGCATATGCGTGACGTGCGACGGCTCTGTCACGGGCATAGACAGGCAGGACTACGTTCCCGCCGAAGAGCGGACGGTGGAAGAGCTCAAAAGGATAGGGAAGCCCTTCGTCGTCGTGCTCAACTGCCGCGACCCGCAATCGCCCGCGGCGGCGGCGCTTAAAAAGGAGCTGGAAGATAAATATTGCTGCGCCGTCGAGGCGGTGAACTGCGAAAAGGCGTCGCCGTCCGATTTGCTCTCCATTCTGCGCGCCGTGCTGTTCGAATTCCCCGTCACCTCGATAGACGTCAAAATACCCGATTGGATACGCGTGATGCCGCCCGAAAGTCCCGCCATAAGCGAGCTTTTGTGCAGCGTGCGCGCCGCCGCCGAAAAGATAGGCGTAATGAGGGAGTGCGCCGCGTTCGACGAAATGTTCTCGGGCTGCGAGTATTGGAACGGCGAAGTGGGCGTCAATCTCTCCCTCGCGACGGGCAAAGCGACGGTGGACGCGGGGCTCAAAGAGGGCGTGTTCTTCAAGATGCTCTCCTCGCTTTCGGGCGAAGAAATCTGCGACGAGGGCGCGCTGATGGAGTATGTAGCAAAGGCGTCGCTCGCAAAGAAGAATTACGACAAGGTGCGCGACGCGTTCGACTGCGCGAAGGCAACGGGCTACGGCATAGTCCGTCCCGACGACGATGACCTCAACCTCGATAAACCCAAACTCATACGGCAGGGCGGCAACGTGGGAATACGCCTGCGGGCGACTGCGCCGAGCTACCACGTCGTGAAAGTGGACGTGTGCGGGGAAGTCAACCCCATCATGGGCGTAGCTTCGCAGAGCGAGGACATGGTGAACGGCATAATGAACGGGTTCGAAACCGACCCGCAGGCGACGTGGAACACAAGCCTGTTCGGCAAGTCGCTGCGCAGCATGGTCAAGGAAGGGCTGGAAGGCAAGGTCTGCGGCATTCAGGAGGACACGCGCAACAAGATGCGCCGCACAATTACCAGAATAGTGAACGAGGGCAAAGGCGGGGTTATCTGCATACTGCTCTGAGCGCAAAATACGGCGGCGGGGATTTTTCCGTGAGAAAAATCCCCGCCGCTTAAAACTTGTCTTAATTTGCGTTTTGCTTAATTTGCGCTGTTTTTGGCGCTGTTTTTGGCGCGCGTCCGCCGTCCGCCGCGCGCTTTTCGCTCGCGCCCTCCGCTTAATTTGCGCCGCTTGTTTTCAGTCCGCGCGCCATCAAAAAGTCGATTGGTGCGGGGATATGTGCCGATCTTTTACGTTTTTGCCGCTTTTTTATTTAAGAAAACCCCTTTCACTCGCCCTGTTTTTTGCCGTCTTTGCGCACGTCGATTTCGGGCGGCACGACGAGCTTTCCGTCTGCGGAATAGAGCGCAGGGTCTTCCTTCAAAGTCGCGATATATTCGTTGTACTGTTCGTCCGTGAGCCTGGGGACTTTTCTCTTTTTCTTGGACATAAAAAACCTCCGTGCATATGCTTTTTCCAAACATTATGCGCGGAGATTTTAAAATTTATTCCTTGTGCGGTTGATTTCCACGAAGCCGCGTACATTTTGCGGCTTGTTTACGGGCGATTATCGTCCGCCGCCCGCTATTTGCGCGCGTCCGCCTATTTGCATTGTCCGCTATTTGCGCGCGTTCGCTATTAGCGTTGCCCGCCGCAAGATGAGCGAAACCGAGTTGAAATCAGATAATTCTTACGCGTATCACGCCGTCGATTTCCGCTATCTTATCTTTGAGCTTTTTATCGGGCGCGCCGTCCACGTCGATTATGCAGTAGGAGTATTCGCCCTTTGCCTTGTCGAGCAGCGTGCCTATGTTCAGCCCTTCGGCGGAGACCGCCGCGGTGAAAGTCGCTATCATGTTGGCTACGTTTTTGTGGAGCACGCATATCCTCGCCGCGCCCTCTCTCGGCGCGCTCACCGCGGGATAGTTGACGCTGTTCGTTGTATTTCCGTTCTCGATATAGTCTTTGAGTTGCTTTGCCGCCATGACCGCGCAGTTGTCCTCCGCTTCGGGAGTGCTCGCGCCCAGATGGGGCACGCATATAGCGTTGCGCACGCCTATGAGGTTATCGGAGGGGAAGTCGGTTATGTATCTGCCCAACTTTCCGCTTTCAAGCGCGGATATCACCGCCTGTTCGTCCGCAAGTTCCCCGCGGGAGTTGTTTATAAGCACCGCGCCGTCCTTCATGGAGGAAATCGTCTTGCCGTCGAACATGCCCTTTGTTTCGGGCGTGAGAGGCACGTGCACCGTTATGAAGTCCGCCTGCGCATACACCTGTTCGCGGCTTGAAACCACTTTGACGTACGGGCTGAGACGAAGCGCGTTTTCGGTGGAGAGAAAGGGATCGCACCCCACGACTTTCATGCCGAGGGCGAGCGCGGAGTTGGCTACTGCGATACCTATCGCGCCGAGTCCGATGACGCCCAACGTCTTGCCGCTTATCTCGCAGCCGACAAAGCTGCCTTTGCCCTTTTCGACCGCCTTGGAAATGCCCTCCGTGCCTTTGAGCGTTTTGACCCAATCTATTGCGTCGGTTATCTTTCTGCCGCCTAAGAACAGCTCGCACAATACGAGCTCTTTAACCGCGTTCGCGTTTGCGCCCGGGGTGTTGAAAACCACTATTCCCTTTGCCGCGTAATCGGTTACGGGAATGTTGTTAGTGCCCGCGCCCGCGCGCGCCACGGCGAGGAGGTTGTCGCCCACGGCGTATTCCGCCATAGCCGCGCTGCGCACCATTATGCCGACGGGGTCGGCGCTTTTATCGGTGTAGTTGTAGTCCGCGAAATATTCGTCCGCGAGGGGGGATATCGCGTTTAATTTCAATATATCCGCCATGTCAGCCGTTCTCCCTTTCGAATTTTTTCATGAAATCTATCAAGGCTTTCACGCCTTCTACGGGCATCGCGTTGTAGATGGAAGCGCGCATGCCTCCCACAAGTCTGTGTCCTTTGAGGGATACGAGACCCGCTTTCTTCGCCTCGGCGACGAATTTTGCGTCGAGCTCTTCGCTGCCCGTCACGAAGGGAACGTTCATTATGGAGCGGAACTTCTTAACGACGTTGTTTTTGTACAGCTTGGAGTTGTCTATGAAATCATACAAAAGAGCCGCCTTGTATTCGTCCGCCTCGTTCATCGCCTTTACGCCGCCCTTCGCCTTTAAGTTTCTGAGCACGAGGTTCGCCATGTATATGGAGAATGCGGGGGGCGTGTTGTAAAGCGAGCCGTTCTCGTCCTGCACCTTCCATTTGAGCATGGTGGGGCAGATGGGAAGGGGGTCTTGAATGAGCGCGCGCTTGGCGATAACTATCGTCACGCCCGCGGGTGCGAGGTTTTTCTGCGCGCCCGCATATATCACGCCGAAGTCCGCCACGTTTATCTCCCGCGAAAATATCTCGGACGACATGTCCGCGACGAGGGGAGCTTTGCATTTGGGAAATTCGGGATAGCGCGTGCCGAATATCGTGTTGTTGGAAGTGATATGCAGATAGTCCGCGCCCTCGGTGTACGTCAGTTTGTCGATATCGGGAATGTAGGTGTAGACCTTATCCGAGCTGTCGCCTATCTTGTTGGCTTGCCCGTATATCTTGCCTTCTTCCCACGCCTTTTTGGCGAAGTTGCCCGTCACGATATAGTCGGCTTTTCCGCTGTGCATCAGGTTAAGCGGAACGGCTGCGAACTGCTGGCTCGCGCCGCCCTGAACGAATATCACTGCGTAGTCGTCGGGCACTTTCAAAAGTTCCCTGACCAGCGCTTCCGCCTCGGTGACGACAGCGCCGTACGCTTTGTCCCTGTGCGAAATCTCGGTCACGGACATGCCCGTCCCCGCGAAATCGAGGAATTCTTCCTGCGCCTGTTTGAGCACTTCGAGCGGCAGGGTGGAAGGACCTGCGGCAAAATTGTAAACTCTCATTTTTAAAACCTCACTTGGTCAATTTTATTCCGGGTGCGCCCGCATATGCCACGGCGAAAATCGTGCTTTGACCTCGCTTGCGGCGGAAATATGCGGAGAAAACGCATAAAACGGCAATCTTTGCGCGTTTGCCGTAATTATTATAAAATAAATACGAAAAATATACAAGCGTTTTGTATACAAAAAATCATTTTATTTGTCCGCGGATTTGTCCGATAGCGTTTGCAACCTTTTATACGCCCGTCCGCCATAACTTTTTGCCGTTTTTATGCGGCTTGCCCGAAGTCTTCCCTTCAATCGGGCGTTTGCGGGTCTGAGGTCGCGGCGGGTGGATATCAGCATAGTCGGGGCGGACATCTACATGGGCGGGCGGACATCAAAGCGGGCGCGGCGGCGGGTGAAAGTAAATAAAGGGGAAATAAAACGGGCGCGGTGAAATAAAACGGGAAGAGGGAAAATATAAATAGGAGAGGGAAAATATAAATAATATGCGCGGGGTCATGCGGCGCGTGTTAAAAAAGACGAGGAAAATTTTCCCGACCTTTCAAATTCCCTTTAAATTGCGTTTCGACCGCCGCAAAAACCGCTTTTAAGGGGCGCGAAAGGGCTTGTACGCGTGCGCGGGCGGGCACGTCATAAAAAAATTTTGCTAATTCGCCAAAAAAATACGTTAATTGCATTTACAATCGGGTAAAAATGTTGTAAACTAATAAAGACTGATAGTGTTTTGATTTGCGCGTTGACCCGCGCATATCCCGCGGTCTACGGGAATTCATTGCACGGGCAGGCATTTACGAGGCAGAGGTGTAAAATGAGTGATTCTAACAAGAGCACATTGACCAAGGCAGACGTCATTCTGATGAAGATGGACAAAATCAATCAGCAGATGAACGCCGTCGAAGCGCGCGTGAACGCTTTGAAGACGGGCGGGGATATGTCCGCCGTGCTCAAAAAGATTGAGGAACAGAACAAGACCTACAAGGAGGAAATGCACTTCCTCTCCGCACAGCTTGAAAGCGTGTTCGCCACCGTCGAAAAGATGATAAACGACCTCAACGCGAAGATAGACGCTATAAAAGCGCCGCAGAGCGCCGCGCTGGACGTGGACGAACTCTCCTCCCGCGTGGCGGCGAAGATCATCATTCCCGACATGTCGGCGGATATCGACCAGGAGAAGTTGGCAAACGACATTTCTTCCCGCATAGTAGTTCCCGAATCCAAGCTCGCCGGGATAGATTCCGACAAGATAGCGGACGAGATATCCCGCAAGATAGTCGTTCCCGAAGCGAAAGTTGCCGCGCAGGCGAGCGCGCCGCTGGATATCGACTACGACACTCTCGGCTTTACCGTCGCAAAATACCTCTATGTGCCTCAGGCGGTAGCGCAGATGCCCGATTGCGACGAACTCGCGGAAAAGATAGCCTCCAAGATGCCCGCGCCGCAGGTTGCCTACGGCGAGCAGCCCTCTTCCGCATTGGATATCGATTACGACGCGCTGGGAATTTCCGTCGCGAAGAACATATACGTGCCTCAGGCGATAGCCGAGGACTTCGATTACGACGAGCTTTCGGATAAGATAGCTTCCAAGATGCCCGCGCCGATAGCGGCGGCGGGCGTTGTAGCCGCGCCCGTGCAGGCGGAAGTCGATTACGACAAGATAGCCGAAAAGGTAGCCGCGGCGGTATCCGTACAGGAAGCCGTATCCCCCGATTATATTGCGGCTAAGGTTGCGGAGCAGATTATAATTCCCGCAGGCGCGGAGATAGATATCGAAGAACTTTCCAGAAAGGTCGCGGACAAGATAGCGTTGCCCGCGGTCGAATCCACGGCTACGGTGGACGAGGAAAAGCTCGCCTACCTTGTCGCGGAGCGCTTGAAGGAAGAGCCCCAAGAGGAGCAGGGCGTTTCCGCGGACATCGACGAGCACGTTCTGGCGGAAGAGATTGCAAACCGCCTCAACTTCTCGCTCTCAGACGAATTGATTGCCGACGCGGTGGTCAAGAACCTCTCGGGCGCGATAGATTCCGACGAGATAGCCGATTGCGTAGCCAAGCGCGTCGGAACGATATCTCCCGAACAGTTTGAAATCACCGTCGACGACGACGGCTGCGATTCCCTTGCCAAGGCGGTGGAGAGCAAGCTCGATTACGACTTCATCGCGGCGTCCGTCTCCGAAAAGCTCTATCCCGCGATATTGTCGCGCGGAGACTCCGAGGACTTCGACACGGAGGAGATCGCAAGGGCTATAAGCGAAAAGATAACCGTTGCGGACATCAACGAGGACGCCATTGCCGAAAAGGCGGCGGCGGTTCTTTCCAACTACCTGCCCGAGACGGACGGCGACGATATAGCGGACAAAGTGGTTGCGGGCGTCATCGCTTCCCTTCCCGCCGCCGACGGCGACGAAATTTCCTCCAAAGTGGTTGAAGGCGTGCTTGTCGCCCTCGCGGCAAATCCCGTCGTGGACGGCGACGACATAGCGTACAAGGTCACGGAGAGCGTTTTGACCGCCCTCGAAGATACTCCGCTTGTTGACGGCGAAGCCATCGCGGACAGGGTTGTGGAAGGCGTCATGTCCACGCTGCCCGATCCGCTTGTAGACCCCGAGGAGATATCCGCAAAGGTGGACGAGGACAGCCTTTCTTCCAAGATAGTGGAAGGCGTAATGTACGCCCTGCCCGATACCCCGATAGTCGATACCGAGATTATAGCGTACAGGGTGGTTGAGGACGTCGTCCGCGCCGTGAACGAGACGGAACTCAAAACGGGTTTGAACGAAGAGTGCGAAAAGCGGCTTGAAAATATTGAGCAGACGCTCGAAGAGATCAGAAAGGCGCTTGAAAACGGCGTGGTAGTAGCGGGCGAGACAGCCGCTGCGGAAGCCGTCGAAGAGCCCGAGAGCGAAGAGCTTGTCACCGTGAGCGAGCTTATCGGCGAGGAAGAGCCCCAAGAGGAGCAGCCCGAGAGCGAAGAACCTGCGGAAGAGCCCGTCATAGAGGAAAACGACATAATCGAAGAGCTCGACGAATCCCCCGCCGACGGCGAAATAATAATCGACGAGGACGAGGAAGAGGAAGGCGGAGTGGACTTCGCGAACATGATGAAGTACAACCGTTCCTTTATCGCGAGGATAATTCAGGGCACGGACGAACAGAAAAACTTCTACGGCGAAGTCAAGACGGCGCTGCTCTCCTACAACAAGGTCAATTCCAACATAGCGTGGGGCGCGGAGCGCTTCAACAAGG
>CANREX010000066.1 GCA_947629735.1 uncultured Clostridia bacterium | reverse complement strand
CGCCTTGGTGGGCCGTTACCTCACCAACAAGCTAATCAGACGCGAGCTCATCCATATCCGATAAATCTTTGATCAAGAGAAGATGCCTTCCTATGATATTATGCGGTATTATCAGTCGTTTCCAACTGTTATCCCCCAGATATGGGCAGATTGCTCACGCGTTACTCACCCGTCCGCCATGTATTGCTACATTCGACTTGCATGTGTTAAGCACGCCGCCAGCGTTCATCCTGAGCCAGAATCAAACTCTTGAGTTTAATTTGCATAAAACACAAACTTAAAAAGTTCGTGGCTCTATCTCGACTAAAATAGTCATTATCTTTGCTGACTTTGCTTTGTGGTACTAATGTACTTCAAAGTTATTGACAGAAACTTTCTTATCAATTCGATAATAAAAATCGTTTCCTTCTATTCAATTTTTAATCTGCGTAAACCGAACTTCGGTTCGGTGCTCATTTGCGAGAGCTTTTCTATTCTAACACAACGTTAAGAATAATGTCAAGCGAATTACAAAACTTTTTCGGGAAATTTCTCCCTTTTATGCATTTTGCAACCCTCTTCCCCTACGGGAACGAGCCTTTTTCGCAACAGCCTTATTAGAATATCACAAGTCAAAATATTTTGTCAAGCGATTTTCACAAATAATTTATTGCCGTTTTTCGCATATTTTATGCCCGCCACCGACGAGAAATCTTGCGCATTTCTCCCGTCAGACAGCTACGTTATAATATCAATTCTTTAATGCAAAGTCAACGGAAATTGTTAATTTTACAAAATATTTCCCTAAAAGAAAATTTTTGTAATTTTTTGTGATTATTTCACAACATTTTCACCCCTGACCATATGTGCAAGTATATGCAACGTTTGCTGAACCGTCAAAGCCCGAATGTCGCTCTGCGCCCAAACGCGCACTTATATTTTAAGGACAACTACTTTTATATTATAGTGACATCTGCGTGCGATTGTATGGACATCTACTTTTGCATTAAAAGGACAGCTATGCGCGATTATAAGGACAATTTCGCGCGCGTGCGCGCGCACGCGCGAATATATAATTAGGAAAATTGCGTGTGACATTGAGCGCTACCGCTCAATTTTTTGTTACTCTGCCCGAGGACGACAGTCGCACTCCCTACTGTCATTCTGCCCGAGGGCATTTGCATCACATGCCCCTACTGTCATTCTGTCCGAGGGCGTAAACCACCCCAACTTGTCATTCTGAGCGTAGTGAGGCTGAAAGCCGAACGCAGTCGAAGAATCCGGAATTTCATTGCGCTTAGAACTTTTTATGCGATACTCCCCCAGCCAGACCCATTCGACTTCACTCGCTATCGCTCGTTCCGCTCAGGGTGACACCTCTTGTCATTCTGAGCGAAGTGAGGCTGAAAGCCGAACGTAGTCGAAGAATCCGGTAGTTTTTAGTGAAAAAGCCGTTTCAAAATTACTCCCTACCGCCATGAGAAGATTCTTCGGCGCAATCGAGCACATTCGCGCTCTCATTTGCTCGGAATGGCAACACCTTAATTGGCGCAGTTCATAATTAAAAATTGCGATAGCTGTAAGAAACGCGAAAACGCTCGGATATATTTGCAATTATAAAACAGGCGTGATATAATGCGATTATCAGAGTAGCCGAGGTCATATGGCATGAAATTTTACAAGATAATGATGATAGTGTGTTGCGTCATCTGCGCGCTGATATTAGCCGCGTTGGTGTTCATATTCATATTCTTCGGGAACGTCTGGGGGCTTGCCTCGCTCGGTGCGGAGGCGGTGTTCTTCTGTCTGATGATAATCTTCAAAAAATTGCAGGAAAACGAGGAACTCAAACGCAACCCGCCCCCTCCCGTCGGCGATTTCATAACGGGAAAGGTGAAAAAGGACGAAGAAAATCAAGACAAATAACAAATTGTGCGTAAATTCACGCTCTCAATAATATCGCGCGCCGCGCGGCACAAAAGTGCCGCGCGGCGCGCGATATCTTTTAGTATTCAGTCAACCCGAGAAGATAATCGGCGGAGATATCAAACAGCTTGCACAGCTCGGCGAGCTGCTCATAGCTGCACTCATAAACGCCCTTTTCAAACCTCTGATAGACGGGCTGCGCAACGTGCAACGCCTCCGTTTGCGTGAGTTTGAGCTGTTCCCTTCTCTCCCTCAATTTCTTCCCCACACTTTCTTTGAGCATATTTAAAATTTTCCCGTATTTTTTATCGATATTATTATACGTTTTCTGTATAATTGTGCTAAATATACGGTAACTGTATAAAAAATGAATTATAGCAGTTTTAATTCCGGCAGCCGCACACCAAACAGCCGAGCGCACCGCTCACCCCAAAATGCGCCGCGCGCAGATAAAATTCGCCCACCGCGCCGAAGAAATCCGTTCGATTTTGGCAAAGTCGGAAGCGGTATGCAGAATATAATTATCGCCGAGGTAAAGCGCGACGTGCCCAATTCTTTCCGTTCCTTTCAAGTTTTTGCGGGAAGAGTTGGTAAAAAACATGACGTCGCCCCGCCGCAAGTCTCCGTCCGCGACGGCGACGCCCTGATAAACCTGCGTGCGGGTAGTGACTTGCAGGTTGACATCCGCGCCCACTTTGAAGATATATTGCATAAGCGAAGAGCAATCGAACGCCGACGTCTTGAAGCCGCTCAGCATATTGCCCGAGCCGTCGTGCATGCGCGTTGCGCCGTACACATAGGGCGTGCCGAGGAGTTTGCACCCCTCCGCAATGACGTTTTCGATATCGGCGTTGCCACAGCAATCTATCTCCGCGACGGTGCAGTAGGCGGCGCTTATGTAAGCCCGCCCGTTTTTGTAAAGCGTTTCAAACCAGTTGCCCTCTTTCCCTTCCAGCGCGTACAACGTGCCCATTTGCGCCGAGCCGAGAATTTTATATGACGTCCCCGCGCCCGCGCGCAAATTCACGCCTTCCGCCGAGGGGATTATGTAACGCGCTTTTATTATTTCCACGGCGGTTTGCGCAGAGTTATCCCCGCCGCCCTGACCGTCGCCCTGTCCGCCTCCGCTCTCGGGATAATCGCCCTGCGCTTCCGGCAGGGTTTCCGAATACTGTTGACTTCCCTCAAAGTTATCGTAATTTGCGGCTTGTTTATGTGAGCAAGCGGGCAAGACAAACGCCGCGACTAATGCGGCGAGGGCTACCGCAGCCCCTTTAATGCTGTAAATAATCGACCTTTTCACGGCTATATTTTATCATGACCCGCCGCCGCAATCAATGCAAAGATTTTACCGCGATTCCCATTTCCTGCCTGCCGAACAGCCGAACGCTTGTCGAACGCCATGCAAAACCCCTACGAACGCACGAAAACGCCCGCAAAACCCCGCAAACTCACAAATTTTTAAGTCAAACCGAAAAGTTATTGCCAAAAACGCGCGCGCCGCGCGGCAATTTTTGCCGCGCGGCGCGCCTTATTTATACAACTTTTTATTAAATTCCCCGCATAGCCAAGCCAAACCTCGGCGAAATCTCCCCTTATCAACCTTTATCGAGTTTGGAAAAGACTTCGCCTATGCTGTCGTTTATAACGAGTTCGGCGTTGCCGTCCGCGCTTGTCGCGGACTTGTTGATAACGACGAGGTGCTTGCCGCGGAAATAATTTATAAAGCCCGCGGCGGGATAGACAACGAGCGACGTCCCGCCGATAATAAGCGTATCGGCGGCGGAGATGTCTTTTATCGCGCCCTCGATGACGTCGCCGTCCAAGCCTTCTTCATACAGCACGACGTCGGGCTTGATCAAGCCCCCGCACGCGTCGCATTTGGGCAGCCCCGCGCCCTTGACTATGTAGTCCAGCCCGAAAAACTTGCCGCACTTCATGCAGTAATTGCGCAGGACGCTGCCGTGCAGTTCCCACACGTTTTTGCTGCCCGCCGCCTGATGCAGTCCGTCGATATTCTGGGTTATGACGGACCTCAACTTGCCTTCCCGTTCAAGCCGCGATAAATACAGGTGCGCGGCGTTGGGCTTTGCCTCCGGAAAGAGCATTTTGTCGCGGTAAAAGCGGTAGAATTCCTCCGTGCGGTAGGTGAAAAAGGTGTGCGAGACAATCTGCTCGGGCGGGTAATCGTACTTTTGATTGTACAGCCCGTCCCGGGAGCGGAAGTCGGGAATACCGCTTTCCGTGCTCACCCCCGCGCCGCCGAAAAACACTATGTTTTCGCTTTCGTCTATAATTTTGCGTAAGGCTTCGATTTTATCCTGCATAAGCGTTCCTCCCTGAAACGCCCGTTAAAGGGCAAGCCCCGCCGCAAAATGCGGCGGGGCGAAGCGTTTTTTCAAGTTAATCCTCAACGCCTTCGTTGAGCTTTTCGAGAAGTTTGTCGAGGTCGTTCCCGTGAACGAAAACGGCTTCCTCGATGGTCTCTCCGTGCGCCATGGCGCAGCCTATGCAGTGCATGCCCACAGCCTGTAATATCTCCCCGCTGTTGGGGTTGATTTTAAGGCAGTCGGAAATAAGCGTGTCCTTTGTTATCTTCATAACCACAATCTCCTGTAAATATTATGAGCTTTGTTTTAAAATTTTACTCTTCCGCCTCTTCCTCTTTGGCGAGGACGGTGATTTTCAGTTCGGTTATTCTCCTGTACTCCGTCTTGGTGACGATTATAAGGAGATTTTCATACGTCAGCTCGTCGCCTTTCACGGGCACTTTGCCGAGCATATCTATCACCCAGCCACCCACGGTCGAGCTCTCCGTGTCGATTTCCCCGAGGTCGAAATGGTCGCAAAGGTCGTTTACCGAGGTGCTGCCGAGCACTTTATACTCGTTTTCGCCCGTCTGAGTGATTGGCGCGAGGACGTCGTCGTGCTCGTCCCATATCTCGCCGACAAGCTCTTCGAGGATATCTTCCATAGTTATTATGCCCACCGTGTCGCCGAACTCGCCCGAGACTACCGCCATGTGCGTCTTGTTCTTCTGCAAGAGTTGCAGCACGGCGTTTATCTTGGTGGAAGCCACGACGAACACCACGGGTTTGCACGCCTTGACAAGCGAGAAATTCTTCCCGCCGCGCAGGCGTATGAAGTCTTTCTCGTGCAAAATGCCGACGATGTTGTCTATCGTGCCCTCGTATACGGGCAGGCGGGAATACTGCGTTTCGGTAAAGACTTTGTCTACCTCTTCGAGCGTGGAGTTGCAATCTATCGCCGCCATGTCCACGCGGGGAACCAATATGTCCTTGGCTTCAAGGTCGTTGAAGGTTATCGCGCTCTTTATAAGGTCGCTCTCCTGCGCGTTTATGCCGCCTTCCTGCTCCGCCTCCTCTACCATGGTAATGAGTTCGTCGTCGGTTATGGAGTTGTCTTCCTTATCCTTGAAAATCTTGTTGAGCAGCTTTTTCCAGAGCGAAAACACGAAGTTCAAGGGCGTGAGAACTATCGCGAGCCCGTTTATTATGGGCGCGGAAAACTTGGCGAAGCCTTCGGGGAATTCCTTGGCTAAGCTCTTGGGCGTTATCTCGCCGAAGATAAGCACAATAACCGTAGTCGCCACGGTGGAAAGCGTGGAAGCAAGCCCCTGATCGCCGTTGCACCACTGTATAAACAGCACCGTCGCGAGCGAAGAGGCGAGAATGTTGACTATGTTATTGCCTATAAGTATGGTCGTAAGCAGCCTGTCGTAGTTATCGGCGAGCTTCAAGACGCGGGCGGCTTTCTTGTCGCCGTCCTCCGCCTTTGCCTTCAACCTTATTTTGTTTATCGTAGTGAACGCTGTCTCCGTCGCGGAAAAATATCCCGATAAGATAAAGCACACTATGATTATTATCAGAAAAACTATTTGTATTGTATTCATATATCCTCCGTCGGAATAAAAAGTGTATTTTTTCAAATGCGCTTTTTAAAGTTTCAGGGGGATAAATGTTCCGAATCGCGAAATGTGCGCTGCGGCACGCGTATCCGTCAGGTTCAAGCGACGCAACAAAATTTCTCTTCGTCGCTTAGATGGGTCGTCCATAATCTCCTCTTATCATAATTTCGTCGCGGTTATATTTTGTGGGGGCTTTTGATGACATCTCCCCCGCACAAGCCGCGGTGATTATTGTAATTATATCATAACAAAACGCAATATGCAACGTAAAAGCGATATTTTCGCAAAAATTTCGCTCCCCTCACCGCTTTTACAGCGCTTTTTGCACATTTTCAGCCGTTCCCCCGCCACTTTTCCAATCAACTTTTTTAAATTACTCCCCGCTTTTAATCGGCTTTCCCAAAATTTTCAGCCGTTCCCCCATCCCGCTTACGGCAAACCGCGCTACGCTTCCCCTCACCCTTCCAATCAACTTTTTTAATTTTTCAAAAGTTTTTTATATTAAAACGCTTGACTTATGCGGCGGCGCAGGTTAAAATATATTTAGCTCAATTGAATTTAACACAATTAAAATAAACGAGGTAAAATTGTCATGAACGTCTATGATTTCACGGTAAAAGCGCAGGACGGAAGCGACGTCCCCCTTTCGAATTACAAAGGCAAAGTACTTTTGATAGTCAACACCGCCACGGGGTGCGGGTTCACTCCGCAGTACGACGAATTGCAGGATATCTACGACGCTCACCATGGCGACGGGCTGGAAATTTTGGACTTCCCCTGCAATCAGTTCGGGAATCAAGCCCCGGGAAGCGACGAAGAAATTCACTCTTTCTGCACGGGCAGATACGGCATAACGTTCCCGCAGTTTGCCAAGGTGGACGTCCTCGGCGAAAATCAGATACCCCTCTACAAGTGGCTGGAAGAGAACAGCACGTTCTCGGGCTTCAACGGCTTTATGGGCGCGATAGTCGCGGGCGTTGTCAAAAGGAATGACAAGGACTATAAAAACAACAGCAAAATCAAGTGGAATTTCACTAAATTTCTGATAGACAGAAGCGGAAATATCGTCGCGCGGTTCGAGCCCACGGTAAAGATGGCGGAAGTCAAAAAACAGGTGGAGGCGCAACTGTAATGCACTACGAATACAAGACGGAAAACACCTGTTCCACCCTCATCGAAATGGATATCGACGGCGGGGTGGTAAGCAATATCAAATTCACGGGCGGCTGCAACGGCAACCTCAAAGCGATTCCCGTCTTGGTGGACGGAATGAAAGCGGAAGACATCGCCGCGCGCCTTTCGGGCATAACATGCGGCAGACGTCCCACTTCTTGCAGCGACCAACTCGCGAAAGCGGTGCTCGCAGCCCAAAAAGCCGAACAGGAATACAAAAAGGCGTAACGCACGCGCCTTTAAAAGGATAAACCATGGATAAATATGACGTACTCAAACTCGAAAATCAGCTGTGCTTCCCCCTCTACGCCTGCGCGCGGGAGATAGTGAAAAAATACCGCCCCTACCTCGACGAAATCGACCTGACCTACACTCAATATATCGCAATGATGGTGTTCTGGGAGAAGGGCTCTTGCAGCGCAAAGGAGCTCGGCGAGAAATTATTCCTCGACTCGGGCACGCTTACGCCCGTCTTGAAAAGCCTTGAAAAAAAGGGGCTTGTTAAGCGCAAAAGAGACGAAAACGACGAGCGGCTTCTCTTGGTGGAAATCACCGATCGGGGCGAAAAGTTGAAGGAGCGCGCCGTGGATATCCCCGCAAAAATTGCGGGTTGCGTGAACCTCGACGCCGAAGAAGCGACCGCGCTGTACAAAACGCTTTACAAAATTCTCTCGGGAGATTAAAATTGTCAAGACCGTTTGAGACAAAATCAGAGGTCGCTACTGCTGACGCGGAGAATTTTTTGATAAGCTAATATGTAAAACCGCAAGGTATGGCGGTATACAAATTCAAGTTAATTGTAGAAACGATTTAAGAGGTTGCGCCGAAAGTCATAAACCTAAAAAAACGGCAACCGCCGACAGAGCATTTCGCTCCGTCGGCGGTTTTTCTATCTTTCATTCTTTATTTGTTTTTGTCAGCCAATTTACCGCAACGGACAATTCCGTATCTTCAAATATAT
>CANREX010000065.1 GCA_947629735.1 uncultured Clostridia bacterium | reverse complement strand
AGTGAGGAGATATAGTGTGGGGGACGTTTATTAAAAGCTGTCATTTCGACCGATTGAGAGCGCGTAGCGCTCGATAGAGTCGAGGAATCCCCTCGTGGTGGTAGGGAGTAACTTTGAAACGGCTTTTTCACTTAATACTTCCGGATTCTTCGACTGCGTTCGGCTTTCAGCCTCACTCCGCTTTGTGAAAATATTTGCTTAATCGCAAAATTTTCTACAAACCATCGGGCAAACGCTCTCGGGCAGAATGACAGGGAGGGGAGGGTATAGGCTTACGCCCTCGCTTAGAATGACATCTCTTGTCACCCTGAGCGGAACGAGCCGTAAGGCGAGTGCAGTCGAATGGGTCCGGCTGGGGTTTACCGCATAAAAATTCCTAAGCGCAATGAAATTCCGGATTCTTCGACTTCGCTTACGCTTCACTCAGAATGACAATAAAGGGGTATGCGCTTAATGCAAGGTTACTCTCGGGCAGGGGCGACAAGAGCGGCGGGATAATACAGATAAAATAAAAATAACAAAGCAAAATAAAACAAAGCAACATATAACAAAATAAAACCATTAGGGCAAGTTTGCTAGTGGTTTTATTTTGGCGCAAAAAAAGGCGGCGCGCCGCCTTTTTTCAAATTTAATTCCCGCTTTACAAATTTAATTCACATCTTTCCCAAATATAATTTCCGTCTTTCCCAAATTTAATTCACGCTTCCCAAAATTTTATAGAAGCGCCCCCGCGGCAACAAAGCCGCGGGGGCGCTTTCCGAAATTTAATTCCGAATTTAATTCACGTCGCCCGGGGCAAACGCGTAAACGTCTCGGTCCTCGGGGAAAATCGGTCCGTTGATGACGGGCAGATTGAGGGGCGAAATGTACGCCTGCGCGGTGAGGTTGGTGACCGCCGACCGCAGGTAGGGGTAGAGCAGCTGTGTCGCCTCTATAACGAACGCCCTTTCCTCTTCGCGCTCAGCCTCCTTTTCCAGCTCGAACACGCCGACGATGGAGACGTTGATATTGAAGGGTTTGGGTTCTTGTTCGGTAGATTCAATCTTCACGGAAAGGGCTATGAAGCAGAGTTTGGGGTTATCGTTCGACTTGCGCACCTGGCGGGAAAATTGGGGTTTTATGTCCAGCCTCTGGTTGGGCGCGATATTTATTCTGTTGAGTTTATAGGAAAGCTCTTCCGTGGTAATGCCTTTGAAATCGTATTTCATAAAAAATCTCCGTTAATTTAATAATCTCCAAAAGTATAACATTTTTATACAAATCTGTCAATATTTAACCGCAATATCCCGTCTATTTCCTTGAAAAAATCGGTGCGCGTGGTATAATGAATAGAGCGTGACATCGACGCGCGCAAAATAAATTCGGCAGGGCGGAAATCTATGGCTTTAAAACTGTACTTCGATTATCACAGCGGATTGGAACACTACGCCTGCACCGAGGACGGGAAACTCGTCGAATACGAGGTGGAAAAGAGGTCGTCCGAGGCGGCGATAGGCAATGTGTATAAAGGCAGGGTCACCGACGTGCTCAACGGCATGCAGGCGGCGTTTGTCGATTGCGGGCTGGAACGCCACTGCTATATCTCGGTCGCCGACCTCGTGCCCGACAGGAATAAGCTCGAAGGCAAGGATATAGACATCCCCGCCACTCTCGATTTACACGTGGGCGACGAAATCTTGGTGCAGATAACCAAGCCGCCCGTGGGGAAAAAGGGCGCAAAGGCGACGACGAATATCTCCTACGTCGGCAGATATATGGTGTTCACCCCGTACTGTCCGTTTATAGGCGTTTCCGCCAAAATTTCCGACCCCGAACTGCGCAGAACGCTGTTGCAGACGGCAAAAACCTATCTGCGCGAGGGCGAGGGCGTAATCGTGCGCACCGCCGCGCCGTACGCCGTCAGGGAAGTCAAGAACAGGGAAGTCGAGTATCTCCGCCGCGTGCACGAAGGGGTGCTCGCCGCGTTTGAAAAAGCCGAGGTGGGCGACCTGCTCTACCGCGATTCGCCGCTGTATATGCGCGTTCTGAGGGACAAATTGCTCTCGCCCGCCGACGAGATACACGCGGGCAACGGGGAAATCTACAAACACTTGCTCACGGTGCAGCAATCGCTCGCCGCGGATATTCAACCCGCCATTTTCCGCCACGACGAACACACGGATTTGTTCTTCGAAGAGGGCATTTACACCCAATTCGGCAAGTCCATGCTCTCGAAGGTGGAACTCGACAACGGCACGTATCTTGTCATAGAAAAGACGGAAGCCCTGACGGTGATAGACGTCAACACGGGCAAATTCACGGGCGAGGACAGCCTGGAACAGACCGTGTACGCCACAAACGTTCTGGCGGCGAGGGAGATAGCGCGGCAGGTCAAACTGCGCAACCTCGGGGGGCTTTTCGTCGTCGATTTCATCGACATGACCGACCCCAAACACTGCAAAGCTATCACCGAAGAGCTTGAAAGAGCGCTCAAAAAGGACAAGGCGCGCAGCAAAGTCGCCCCGATGTCGGGCTTCGGGCTGGTGGAATTCACCCGAAGGCGCACGGGCGTCGCCGCCGATACGATAATGTGCAAGGAGTGCTCCACTTGCCACGGGGCGGGCTGGACGCGTTCCGCCGAGTCCATTCTCGGCGAATTCCGCGCGCGGCTGTTGCATATGCTGTATTCGGGCAAATCGACGGTGTGCGCCGACCTTAATTACGATATCGCCAACACTCTGTGCGCCCATAAAGCGATGATAGAAAACATTTCCTCGCTTTATCCCATGGCGAGAATTTATATCGTCGCGCACCGCACCTACGCCGAGGACTGCATGTACTTCCGCGCCGTCGAGGACGTGAATTTCAGCATGCCCGAAGGCACCGTGCTCTTGTATTGAAGGAAGGATATCTACATTATAGCGTTTAGGCAATGCTTAATAAAATATAGTTATGGCAGATGTCTTATCATATAAAATCAGCGAAAATATACGGCGCGAGATAGAGGGGTCGGGGAAGAGCAAGACCGAAATCGCAAAGGCTTTGGGGGTTTCCAACCCGACCGTCTCGCAATACTGTCCGGGGCGGGCGCAACCGACGCTTGCCATGTTGTCCAAACTTTGCAATTTTCTCGATTGTTCCGCGGACGACATTTTGGAAATCAACTTAAATAAATACGACAAAAATTAACGTGGGAATTTAAGGGGGTGATTTTAAAGGGCTGTCATTCCGCATTTGTCACCCTCGGGCAGAATGACAAAGAGGGGATAGTGTTATCGCCCTCGGCAGAATGACACCTCTCTATACCTCCCCACTCCCCTTGGTTGAGGGACGAGCGCGGAGTTTCTCAAAACAGCACAGTGCGCTGTTTTGCCGCGCGAGATGAGTGAGCGCATATCGTTCCGCGCGAACGGTGACCGAACACGGCGTTGTCCTTACGCCGTGTGAGAAGGGGAGGGCAGGGTAGGGCGTGGGGTTTACCGCATTGTCATTCCGAGCCTGCCGAGGAATCCGGTTGGGGTATGACACAAAGTAAAGACCTAAGCGCAATGAAATACCGGATTCTTCGACTTCGTTCACTGCGTTCTCTACGCTCAGAATGACAAAAAAATGTGCGTTCACTCCGCTTTGTGAAAATATTTGCTTAATCGCAAAAATTTTCTACAAACCATCGGGCATACGCCCTCGGGCAGAATGACGGTGAGGGGGGGGGAAGTGTTATTGCCCTCGGGCAGAATGACAAAGGGGCGGGCGTTGTAGATGTCAATCCGCTACACGGCGGAGGGCATACACAATATATAGGGGCATATACCTTATATATAAATTATTAAAAGTTTTGCGGCGAAAAATTATCTCAAAATCGGCGAAAAAGTGTTGACAAGATTTATTTTTCGTGTTAAACTCACTTTACACTACCGAGAGGGGTGTAATTTTTTTGTACGGAGTTCTCCACAATGAAAGCGTCAACGAGGGCTAAAATCACTTTTGAATGTACCGAGTGCAAGCACAGAAACTACGATAGCTACAAGAACAAGCGCAACGATCCCGACAGATTGGTAATGTCCAAGTACTGCCCTTTCTGCAAAAAGCACACCGAACATAAGGAATCCAAATAATGGCTAAGGCAAACAATAAAGAGAAAAAGCCCGGGCTCGGGAAAAAGATAAAAGACGTCTTTTCGGAGCTTAAAAGAGTTACCTGGCCCACGTTCCCCAAAGTCGTAAAGGCTACGGGCGTGGTCCTTGTAGTCGTGCTTATTTTCACGGTTATAGTTACGGGAATAAACTTCGGCTTGCAAACCCTTCTGGATCTTGCGACCAACAATATCGGTTAAGGGGTAAGGTATGGCAATCGACGAAGAAAAGCCCTGCTGGTATATCCTGCACACCTTCTCCGGCTACGAGATGATGGTCAAGGATTCTCTTTTGCGGCTTATCGAAAACAACAATCTCAAAGATCAGATATTCGACGTCAAGATCCCCATGGGGCAGACGATAGAGGAGAAGAACGGCAAGCGAAAAGTGGTTGAGCGCAAGCTGTTGCCTTGCTATGTGTTCATCAAGATGATCTACTCCAACCAGCTGTGGTATTGGGTGACCAACACCCGCGGCGTGACGGGGTTCGTAGGTCCTCAGGGCAGACCCATTCCCATGAAAGAGGACGAGATAAGGAAAATGCGCCTCGAAGAGGTAGTCGTCAACGCGGACTTCGCCGTGGGCGACCACGTAAACATAGACGCAGGTCCTTTGGAAGGCTTCGACGGCGTGATAACCGAACTCAACGACCTTTCCCAGAAGGCGAAAGTCAATATCCAGATGTTCGGCAGGTCCACCGACGTGGAAGTGGAATACATTCAGATAAAGAAAATAGACGTAGTGTAAGACGTCTCCAAAATACGGTTAAAATCCGCTTTCGACAAGCGGTCTGTGGGAGAGCAGGTCAAATTTTTTTCAGGGTCTGTTCGCTATTACCACGATAGGAGGTTTAATTATGGCTAAGAAGATTACTGCGGTAGTCAAATTGCAGCTCCCCGCCGGAAAGGCTACCCCCGCGCCCCCCGTAGGTTCTACGCTCGGCCCTCACGGTATCAATATCCCCGGCTTCACCAAGGAGTTCAACGCTAAGACGAGCGCGCAGGCGGGGCTCATCATTCCCTGCGTCGTGACGATTTATCAGGACAGAAGTTTCACTTTCGTCCTCAAAACGCCCCCTACGCCCGTGCTTATCAAGAAAGCGCTCGGCATAGACACGGCGAGCGCCCGCCCCAACAGGGACAAAGTGGGCAAGCTCACCAAGGCGCAGCTCGAAGAGATCGCAAAGACCAAGATGCCCGATTTGAACTGCTCTGACCTCGAAGCGGCGAAGAGCATGGTAAAGGGCACTGCCCGTTCTATGGGCGTTACCGTAGAGGAATAATTCAGGGCTTAATTTTTAAGTCCGCAAGTGGGAGAGGGAATTAAAAAATACAAGTCGGCTCCCTCGGAAGCACCACACGGAGGTTTTATAATGAAAACGGGTAAGAAATACGCGGAAAGCGTAAAATCGTACGACCGCACCAAGGCGTATGAAACGGCGGAAGCGGTAAAGATAGTTGTCGACACGGCGAAAGCGAAGTTCGACGAGACGATAGAACTCCACGTGCGTTTGGGCGTAGACCCCAGGCAGGCGGATCAGCAGGTAAGAGGCGTCCTCGTCCTCCCCAACGGCACGGGTAAGTCCAAGAGGGTTCTCGTAATAGCCAAGGGCGAAAAGGCGGATCAGGCGACTGCGGCCGGCGCGGAATATGTCGGCGCGGAGGAGATGATTCAGCGCATACAGAGCGAGAATTGGTTTGACTTCGACGTAGTCATCACTACCCCCGACATGATGGGCGTGGTAGGACGTATCGGCCGCGTGCTCGGACCTAAGGGCTTGATGCCCAACCCCAAGAGCGGCACTGTAACTATGGACGTTGCGAAAGCCGTAAAGGAAGTCAAAGCAGGTAAAGTCGAGTACCGTCTCGACAAGACCGCGATTATCCACTGCCCCATCGGCAAGAAGAGCTTCGGCGCGGAAAAGATAGCCGAAAACTTCGAAGCCCTGATGGACGCGATAGTAAAGGCTAAGCCCGCGGCGGCGAAAGGTCAGTATATAAAGAGCGTGACCATCACTTCCACCATGGGTCCCGGCGTAAAAGTAGCCTATAACAAGGGCTAAATCAAAAATATTTGTCCTGCGCGGAAAAATGGTTTGACATTTTCGCGCGGATATAATATACTTGACAACGTAAAACGATATACCGCAGACAGCAGGCGCTCCCCGCGGGGCTCAATTTCCTGCCGAGGTAAAGGGTTTTTCGGAAATTTTTCGTATATTTCTGCCCTGTACCGCGCGGTACGGGGTTTTTTGTTTGCCGCGTCGGGCGCGTGCGCTCAGCGCGGAGCGACTAATACAGGAGGTAAAGAATTTGTCAGCTAATTTCGAAGCCAAGAAAGTACTTGTCGGCGAGATCACGGAAAAGATAAAAAATTCCAAGTCCGTCGTGCTCGTAGATTACGAAAAGCTAACGGTGGCGGAAGTCTCCGAACTCAGAAACAAGTGCAGGCAGGCAGGTTGCGAATACAAGGTCTATAAAAACACCTTGGTAAGAAAGGCTTTGAACGAGCTCGGGTTCAACCAGTTCGACGCAGACCTCAACGGCCCTACCGCCGTGACGTTCGGCTCGGACGAGACCGCGGCAGCCAAAGTTATGGTAGCGGCGGCTAAGGACTACGAAGGCAAGATAACCTTGAAGAGCGCGTTCGTGGACAACGCATATGTGGACAAGAACGGCGTAAAAGCGCTTGCCACTATGCCTTCTAAGGAAGAGCTCGTTGCAAAGATGCTCGGCTCGCTGCAAGCTCCCATCGCAAACTTCGCAGGCGTACTCAACAACCTTTTGTCGGGTATTGTGCGCGTGCTGGACGGCGTTGCGAAGAGCAAACAGGCGTAATCCGCCTGAACGGACGCGGGCAGCGCGCTTCCGCCCGCAAAAAAACGCAAGCGCAAAACATTCAATTTAAAAATTTTTCGGAGGAAATAAAAAATGGCAGACGTAAAGAAGTTTATCGAAGAAGTAAAAGGCATGACCGTTTTGGAACTCAACGAGCTTGTTAAGGCTCTCGAAGAGGAATTCGGCGTATCCGCAGCAGCTCCCGTAGCGGTAGCGGCAGCTCCCGCAGCAGGCGGCGCAGCTCCCGCGGCAGCTCCCGCAGAAGAGAAGACGGAATTCAATATCGTATTGAAGGACGCAGGCGAGAAGAAGATCGACGTCATCAAAGTCGTTCGCGCATTCTCCGGTCTCGGACTTGTAGAAGCGAAGCAGGCTGTTGAAAAGGGCGGCGTACTCAAAGAGAACGTAGCCAAGGAAGAAGCGGAGAAGATCGTGGCTGACCTTAAAGCAGCCGGCGCGACCGCGGTTTTGGAATAATTTTGAAAAAGGCGGCGCATTTTGCGCCGCCTTTTGCGCACAAGAAGCGGGCGGAGAAAATTCTCCGCCCGTTTCTTGTGCTGCTCCCGCTAAACACAGATAAAGAAGTTCACAAAATTCTCGCGCAGCCCGTGCGCTGTGAATTTTCGTGAGGTTGAGGGCTACTTCTCGGCAAATGTTGACATTACATTTGCCGAGAAAATAAGAGGGAATCGCGGTAGCAAATGCAATTATAATGTGGCAAAAATTATCCCTGCCCCTTTTTTAATTTCCCCCACCCCGAGGTGGGGGAATATAGGGGAAACGCTCTTTAAAAGCTGTCATTCCGAGCGATTAAGAACGCGAAGCGTTCGATAGAGCCGAGGAATCCCATGGTGGTGGTAGGGAATAACTTTGAAACGGCGTTTTTACTTATTACTTCCGGATTCTTCGACTCCGTTCGGCTTTCAGCCTCTCTTCGCTTTGTGAAAATTTTTGCTTGACCGCAAAAATTTTCTACAAACCATCGGGCTAACGCTCCGCTCAGAATGACAGCGGGGGGGGGTGGCTAA
>CANREX010000064.1 GCA_947629735.1 uncultured Clostridia bacterium | reverse complement strand
ACGGTAATAGGCGAAGAGGGCGGCAACCTCTCGCAGGGGCAAAAACAGCTTCTCTGCATAACGCGGGTAATGCTGTGTCTGCCGCCTATGCTCATTTTGGACGAGGCGACGTCTTCCATCGACACGCGCACGGAGTTGAAAATTCAGAACGCGTTCCGCACCTTGATGCAGGGCAGGACGAGCTTTATCGTCGCCCACCGCTTATCCACCGTAAAGGAAGCTGACCTCATTCTCGCCATGCGCGACGGGGAAATAGTGGAACAGGGCACTCACAGACAACTGATGGAAAAAGGCGGTTTTTACTGCAATCTATACAACAGTCAATTTGCAAATTAGAAAACAGGAGTATTTATGTTACAGGTAAACAACGTATCGCTTCAATACGGCAGCAAAAAGCTCTTCGAGGACGTCAACCTTAAATTCACAAAGGGCAACTGCTACGGAATAATCGGCGCGAACGGCGCGGGGAAATCGACGTTTTTGAAGATTTTAAGCGGGGAAATCGAGCCCAACAAAGGGGAAGTCGTCCTTGATAAAACCGAGCGTATGTCCGTTCTTATGCAGAATCAGAGCGCGTTTGACGACGTCACCGTGCTCAGGGCGGTAATGCTCGGGCACAAGCGGCTTGTCGCGATAATGGACGAAAAGGACGCGCTTTACGCAAAAGCCGATTTTTCGGAAGAGGACGGCGTCAGGGCGAGCGAGCTCGAAAGCGAGTTTGCGGAGCTCGGCGGCTGGGAAGCCGAGTACGAGGCGCAGACCCTTTTGAACGCGCTCGACATAGGCGAGGAATTTTACTATACGATGATGGCGGACTTGGACGCAAAGCGCAAGGTAAAGGTGCTTCTCGCGCAGGCGCTGTTCGGAAACCCCGACGTGCTGCTGTTGGACGAGCCCACCAACAACCTCGATATAAAGACGGTGCGTTGGCTTGAAAATTATCTTCTCGACTTCGAAAACACGATAATCATCGTCTCTCACAACAGGCATTTTCTGAACAAGGTCTGCACGCACATTTGCGACGTGGACTTCGGCAAGATAAACATGATGCTCGGCAATTACGACTTCTGGTATGAAACGAGTCAGCTTCTCGCCCGTCAACAGAAGGATCAGAACAAGAAGAACGAGCAGCGCGCAAAGGAATTACAGGACTTCATAGCGAGGTTCGCCGCCAACGCTTCCAAATCTAGACAGGCGACGTCGCGCAAAAAGGAGCTCGAAAAACTCACGATTTCAGACTTCAAACCCTCTTTGAGGAAGTACCCCTATATAGATTTCAAGTTCGAAAAGGAGATAGGCAACGACATCTTAATGGTGGAAAACCTCACTAAAAAGGGATATTTCGAGGACGTCTCCTTCACCGTTCAGCACGACGAAAAAATAGGTATAGTGAGCGACAAATCGACTACTATTTCCATGCTTTACGACATTTTGATGGGCAAAGCTCAGCCCGACAGCGGCACGATACGCTGGGGCAAGACGATTTCCGCTTCCTATTTCCCCGAGAACAACAACAGCTATTTTCAGGGGTGCGAACTCAACCTCGTCGAATGGCTAAGTCAATTTTCCACCGACCACTACGAGGAGTTTTTGAGGGGCTGGCTCGGGAGAATGTTGTTCTCGGGAGAGGAGGCGCTCAAACAGGCGAAAGTGCTCTCAGGCGGCGAAAAGGTGAGGTGCATGCTCGCAAAAATGATGCTCGAAGGCGGGAATTTCCTTATTTTCGACGAGCCGACAAACCATCTCGACCTCGAATCCATTACCGCTTTGAACAACGGCATGAAGAACTTCAAGGGCTGCATGCTTTTCACCTCGCACGACCAGGAGCTCATGAACACCGTCGCCAACAGGATAATAGAGATAAACGGCACGAAAAAATTCGATAAGAGCGTCACTTACGACGAGTATCTTGATATAATTTCCAAGTGATATTTTCAAAATTCGACTCGCTGCGACAATAATTTACAAATATTTTACAAAATTATTTTATTACTGTACAAAAAATACTTTACATTTACAAATTTGTGTATTATAATTCTCTCACAGTCAATTTGTGGGAGAAAACAGCATGAATTCATCAAAAATTGTAATTCTTGAAAATAACGAAGGATTTCTGAGCGAACTCAAAACGGTATTCGACGGCGACAAAGATTTCACCCTTTGCGGCGTGAGCGCCAACGGCAATGTCGGCATAGCGCTTTTGAATCAATTCAAACCCGACGTCTTGCTCGTAGACACCGTGCTTTCGGGCGAGGACGGCTTCGGCGTCATGAATTACGTCAAGGAAAACGGGCTTAACTGTTCGGTTTTCGTCATATCCAATTTCTCGGACGACAAACTCGTCAGCAAAGCCATTATGAGAGGAGCGAAATATTATTTCGTCAAGCCCGTCTCGGCTACGACCGTGTGCGAGAGAATGAAAGAGGTGCTCGAAGAGCAGTCTTGCGATTATCTCGTCTCTTCGCAACCGCGCGACCGCCGCAGGGCGAGCTCGCTCGACGAAAAGATAAGCAACATATTCATATCTATCGGAATTCCGCCCCATATCAAGGGATATCAATACCTGCGCGAGGGCATTAAGATGACGATAGAAAACCCGTCCATAATAAACAACGTCACAAAGGAACTCTACCCGAGCATAGGCGCAAAGTACGATACTTCGGCGAGCAAGGTCGAGAGGGCTATCCGCCATGCGATAGAGGTCGCGTGGAACAGGGGAAGGGTGGACGCGATAAACGCGATTTTCGGCGTGCGCGTCTACATAGGGAGCGAAAGACCCACTAATTCGGAATTTATCGCTCTCGTCGCGGACAAACTGATATTGGAAGGGCTAATGTGATTTCAACGCAATTTATCGGCGTATTTATGCGGAGGTTGGAAGATTTTTTCAGCCTCCGCATACTTTTTGGGGGCAATTTGGCGGCTTGGTCTTGACTTTTGCACTCCAATGATTTAATATTAAAGTGTATTATTGTTTAAACAATTAAAAAATCGGACAAACAAATTGAAAAAGAAGAAATTTAATGAACAACTCAATAAATCGTCGGTTTTGAAAGTCATTCTCATCGCGTTGATTATAGCGCTGGTGGAGGTCCTGACAGGCTTTTTCGTGTTCAATTGGTCGTCCGATATGACTTATAAGCACGACGTCGCCGGTTATGAGATAAGAAGCGCGGCTCTCGCAAGCAGCATAGACGAAATGTTCGGCGACAGCGTGAATTCGCTCGAAAGCGACGCGTCCGTCCGCCCTTTGATTGAAGCGGCGCTGGAAGAGAGCGGGGAGTTTGACGACTACGTGGTCTTCGCGCAGGCGCAGGGCGGGAGAGTGCTCGGCGACGGCGGACTGCTTACGGGCAACATTACGGAAGGCTACGGCTTGAAATACAACCAAAACGGCAAGGTGACGATAGGCGGCAAAGTCTATCTGTTCTGCCCCGCAAACATCGGAGACAGCAATTACTGCATAGCGGGGCTCGTCGATTACACCACGCGCGAGGCGAATATCAAAAACTTCCGCGGCAACGTGGCGGCAATGCTGATAGTGGCGGGCGTTTTAAGCGTTGCGGCTCTCATCGGCTATGCGATCTGGAACGGCAACCGCACCGTGCACGGCAGATACAAATACAAGCTCGTCATAGACAAGGCGGGCGTGATAAGGCGCAAAAATTCCGATTTCCGCACAACTTTCGCGTCTGTAACGCAGTTGCAACCCGCAACTTCATTCGACAGGGACAGTTACAGCCTCGTCACATTGCCCGCGGCGGAGGGCGATAAACTCGTGGCGATGCGCCGCGGCATAATTGGTAAGAACTACGCCAACGTCTACGCGAGCGACGTCGTCAATGCGGAGTCTTTTATAGAGGCGGCGGGCGGCAGCACGACCGATCTGGAAGAATTCTCGTCCTTTTCAAAGGTGTTTGAAAGTTTCACCGCAAAGGGCAAGCGCACGCTGATAGGCGTCATGACGATAGCCAATCTCGAACAGATAAAAACGCTTTTCGGCAAGCAAATGGCGCAGGACATACAGCGCGTTGTCGTCAAGAAAGTGCGCGAAAAATTCACCTACGTCTATGAACTCGACTTCGCGACGATCGGCGTAACCTATCCCGACGGCAAGAAGCTGGACAATCTTTTGGCGGACATGGAGGATATCTACCGCTACATTTCCGCCCCGATAAAGATGGAAGACAACCTCTTCACCATAGAGCTTAAATCGGGCTTTGCAATGTGCGATTCGTCTATGGAGTCGCTCACGTTCGAGTACGCCGTAAAGGCGGCGGAAGCAGCCCGTCAGCGCGTAATCGACAGCAACATAGCCGAGTATATCATTTATCACGAGTCGCAAAAGAAGCTGTACGCAAAATATTTCATCAAATACGACATAAAGCAAATGCTTTCGGAAGGCGCGTTCGAGATGGAATATCAGCCGCAGTACAACATAAAACAGGAGCGAATAGAGGGCTTCGAAGCGCTTTTCCGCGTCAAGAAGAGCTGGAACGTCAACGTAGACACCTTCTCGTTCATAACCTATGCCGAGCGCACGGGCGCGATGGTGCAGTTGGGCGACTTCATTTTCGATACGGGCATGCAGTTTGCCAAGCGGTTGGAGGGTAAGAACGTCTCTGTCTCGCTCAACGTGTCGCCCGTACAGCTCATGCAGGCGGGGTTCACGGAAAACTTCCTCAGCCTCTACAAAAAGTACGATTTGAAGCACGGCTCGGTCTGCGTGGAAATCACCGAAAGTTTCCTGATGACGAACTATTCCGAAACGCTGAAAAAGCTCGAAATTCTGACGTCTAACGGCATTGACGTCCACCTCGATGACTTCGGCACGGAGTATTCGTCGCTTCTCTACATCAAAAAATTGCCGATTTCGACGATAAAAATCGACAAGGAATTCGTCAAGGACGTCTTGAAGAGCAAGGAAAGTCAGGCGATAATTCGCTTTATAACGAGCATCGCGAAGCTGCTTAATCTGACAACTATCTGCGAGGGAGTGGAGACCCCGCAGGAATTCGATATGCTGAATTACCTCGAATGCGACACAATACAGGGCTGGTTGATAGGCAAGTCAATGAAACCCGACGACGCTTTCCCGCTCGTCGATTCGTTTGACTACAACAAGGTCGTGGCGTCATTCAAGGCTAAGCAACAGTAACCCGCTCGGGCGCATTAAAACCGCTAAAACTCAAAAGAAAACGACATTTACGGTCCTTTTCGCATATTTTCGGCTTTACTGTTCGCCCCCGCAACGCGCAATATCGTGCAATAAAACCGCACTTTTATCGCGCCATTTCCGATAACATCTTGCCACATATAACACTCGCCACATAACTCTTCGCCTTGTAACCCGCCCAATTGCTACAAACGACAAACCGAAACCAAACGCAAACCAAAAGTTAAAAAACGGAGGAAGCGTAATGATAAACGCAATGCTTGAAAACGGAGATTCGCTCAACCTTGATACGGGCGTATATATATTGCTTGTCTGCCTGTTCGTCGTGTTCTGCATAGTCGCGACGGTCTTTCTGATTATGGGCATAAAGCGCGACAGAAACAGGATAATCGCGGAAAAATTCAAAATACGCCAATTCGATAGGCTGGGTTTTGAAGAGTTAATCAAGCACAAGTACGAAATCGCGCGCGACGACACCTATTTCACCGTCATGCTTTTGCAGATATCCGACTTTGCGGGCATGAAAAATTCGCTTGGCGAGCGTCAGGCAATCAAGATAAGGCAGCAAATCAAGGACAGACTTATACGCGTTATCCCGCACGGCTCGAAAATCTGCGACTACGACGACGAGCGCATCGCGCTTTTCATAGAAGAGCGCATGGATAATAAGGGGATAACTTCCGTCGCAACCTTTATGATAACCGAGTGCAACAAGCCGATAACGCTGTTGACGCGCGCAAAACTCACGGTAAACGTGAACCTCGGCATAGTCAGCAACAACGAATTCAGTCCCGACGCGCTCAGCATGACGCAAAACCTTGAAATCGCGCTTGCCAACTCAATCAAAGGCGGTCTGAACAAGTTCTCGATCTATTCGGAAGAGCTCGCGGAAATGCAGACGGAGGAGTACAAGCATTATCAGGAGATAAAAGAGGCGATTTCGGGACATCAATTTACTCTCTACTATCAGCCGATATATAACGTCGCGGACAACAAAATAATCGCGTACGAATCGCTTGTCCGCTGGAATCATCCTACGCTCGGCGTGTTGTCGCCCGATAGATTTCTTCCGATAATGGAGCAGACGGGCGATATCGATTGGATAGGCAGTTGGGCGTTTGAGGAGCTGTTGGAGCGCGAAACCAAGTATTTCAAGGAGCACCCGCAGGAGCGCGACGTAATATTTTCGATAAATCTATCGCCGAAGCAGCTCATGTACCCGCATTTGGCGGAGGAGTTCCGAAAAATTTACAAACGTTACAGGATACCCGCGCGCAATATCTGCATGGAGATAGTGGAATTCGCCGTGTTTGACAAAGTGCCGGAGGTCGCGTCCAATATATTGAAGTTGCAGCAGATGGGCTTTAAAATGGCGATTGACGACTTCGGGCTTGAAATGTCGTCGTTGAAAATGCTTGAAGACTTGCAGTACGATTGGGTCAAGCTTGACAGGAAATTTATAGAGCAGTCGCAGGATGACTTCCTCATAAACGGCGTCGTAGAAACGCTTGTCGGGTTTGCGGAACGCAAGAATTTTGCGATAGTGGCGGAGGGCGTAGAAGACGAAGTCGTGCGCGACTATATAAAAGAATTGAAGATAAAATACGGGCAAGGCTATTTTTACGGCAAACCTCTCCCGCCGGAAGAGTACAACATTTAACCCGCCGCACCGCGGCAACCTTTTCAAGTGATTACAGCGCTTTCCGCGCTTGCTTCCGCGACAACCACCGCGATTACCACAAGCCCTTTCAAGGTTGTCATTCCGCCCGAGGGCGTTAGCCCGATGGTTTGTAGAAAATTTTTTGCAAACGACAAAAAATTTTCACAAAGCGATTGAGAGCGCAACGCTTTTTTGTCACCCTGAGCGCGTGTGACATTTTTTTGGTGTCACCCTGAGCGAAGCGAGCCGTAAGGCGAGCGGAGTCGAACGGGTCTGGCAATTCATTGCGTTTAGGTCTTTCCTATGTTGCATACCCCAATCGGATTCTTCGACTTCGTTCACTGCGTTCACTCCGCTCAGAATGACAAACCGTGACGAGCCCCCGCCCCCCAGCCCCAATCCCCGCCCCACCCCAGCCCCAACCCGCCGCCCCAACACAAACTGTCAAAAATGGCAAAAAATGTTAGTCAAAAGTGAAAAATCGCGGCAAAATTAAAAGATTTCACAAAAAATGTGAAAAATTTTTAAAATAACTGTTGACAAACTCGAAATTTTGTAATAAAACAAATAGTGTAGAGTTACATATAGAATAGCAAAAAAGCTGTTTGAAAATAGCAAACCGATCGAAAGGTCGGGACGCAAAGCTAAGAACCTAAGGGGCGGATAACGCTTTATGGTTGTCAGTTGCCAAGGGCTACTTATCCGCGCAGAGTGTAGAGATATGTGGGCGGTATAGGCTTTGGCATTTTTCTCATATAAAGGCAGTAAATAACGCTTGGCTTTGCGCTTATTTGAGGGGATAATCAAGTGAGATGGAGCAAACGATTAAAAATACTGCGCATATCCAAAGTAGTTATACCGATTGCTCTTGCGGTCTCGCTGTTGTTTGCGGGTTTTGCGGTGTTTGCGCGCGAGGCGGAAAACTTCGTAGTGCACGTCTCGCAGCCCACGGACGTAAGCCTGCTGTTAGATTATGACGTCAACTTCACCGATCCGACAACCCATTTGATAGTGCCCGTCGGCGGCAGGTACGAGGACGTCACCTACACGCCCAACCCCCGATTGAACTATGACGACGTAGTCTACGGCACAAACCTTCCCGACGACATAGCCCAAAAAGAGGGCGTGCACTCCGTATATGAAGATAAAAACCGTCTGGCGTTCTTCTCGTTCAGCTTTTATCTGAAAAACGCTTCGGAGCGCGCAGTTGATATCGACATGGAGCTCACGGTGGACGAGGTAGTGATAGAGAGCAAGACGTCCACCCACCATATCGACGGCGCAGTGCGCATAATGTTTATAGAGGAAAAACCTCTGCTTTCGGAAAACGCGTATACCGTGTATAAATTGCCCGAGGC
>CANREX010000063.1 GCA_947629735.1 uncultured Clostridia bacterium | reverse complement strand
CCCTTGTTGCCTTTGACTACGGGCACGAGGGGGAAAACGCCCACGCCCCCGCCTATAACCACCACGTTTTTGGCTTCGGGCGGGATATCGAACCCGTTGCCGAGGGGAAGAAGAACGGAGAGTTTATCCCCCTCCCTCGCCGCCGCGAGCGCAGCTGTGCCGTCGCCCTTTACCTGAAAGCATACGGTGACGTCCTTTCCCTCAACGCTCACTATCCCGAGAGGGCGGCGAAGAAGCCTGTTGCCGTCGCCCGTGGAAATATTCAAAAATTGTCCGCCCTTGACGTCGCCTATCTCCTGCGGGAGGCGCACCGTGAGCGAATAGGTGTTGTCCGCTATCTTTTTTACGCCGAGAACGGTTGCTTGTAGATCTTTCATCTGCCTATCTTACCCAAGACGGAAACGAGGTCCTCCTGCATGTCTATACATGCAGCGCGCGCCGCCTCCGCATAATCCATGCCCGAATACTCGGGTTTTTTGTACGCGCAGATTATCCCGCGGGAATTGTTGACTATGCCGCCCAGACCGCGGCTGTCGAAACAGCTCTTTATCATGCCCGCGTTGCCGCCCTGCGCGCCGTAGCCGGGGATAAGGAAGAACACGTTCTTGAATTTCGAACGGATATTCGCCGCTTCCTCGGGGTGAGTTGCGCCGACGACCGCGCCGACGTCGGAATAGCCGTATTTGCCGACGCAGTCCTTGCCCCAGCTCTCCACGAGCGCGCCCATCTTCTCATAGACGTACTCCCCGCTTTCGAGTTTCAAGTTCTGCAATTCCCCGCTCGACGGGTTAGACGTCTTTACGAGCACGAAAATTCCCTTGTCGTTTTGCTTGCAGTCGTCCACGAAAGGCTTTATCCCGTCCGTTCCGAGATAGCCGTTGACGGTGAGCATGTCCGCGGGGAAGGCGTTCATCTTTTTGCCGTTGATGTCCGTCTTGCCCAAATACGCCGTGGAATAGCACTTAGCCGTCGAGCCTATGTCGTTGCGCTTGCAGTCGGCTATGACGTACATGCCCCTTCCCTTCGCGTAGTTTACGGTGTAGTCAAACGCCCGCAGCCCCTCAAAGCCGTACTGCTCGTAGTAGGCGACCTGCACCTTTACGGCGGGCACTATGTCGCAGACCTTATCGATTATGTTCATGTTGAATTCGATAATGGCTTCCGCGACGCCCTCGAACGTCGCCATGCCCTCCCGCATTTCGTCGGGCAGGTATGAAAAATCCGTGTCGAGCCCCACGCAGGTGGGGTTTTGCTTCCTGATAATTGCGTCAATCAGTTTGTCGATCATTTTTGTTCACCTGAAAGTTTATTATTTGTCGCGCTTATTTAAAGCGTTATGTTTGAAATTTATCGTGCTCATTAAAGCGTTCCTGTATTTTTAGCGCATTTTTAAAGCGTTATGCCCGATATTTGACCTCGCCGTCCACTATCGTGCAGCAAATCTTGCCGTACACTTCGTAGCCGTTGAAGGGCGTATTTTTGCCCTTGGAGAGGAATTTTTCGCCGTCAATCACATATTTTTCGTTCAAATCGGCTATCGTGATATCCGCTGGCATGCCTTCCGCGAGCTCCCCGCCGTCGAGGGAAAGCACCGCCGCGGGGTTTGCCGACATCAGTTTGGAAAGTTGGGGCAGGCTCATGATTCCGCTCTTTACGAGATATGTATAGGAGAGCGCGAAAGACGTCTCTATCCCGCTCATGCCGAACGCCGCGAGGTTGTACTCCACTTCCTTGTCCTTTTTGGAATGGGGCGCGTGGTCGGTGACGATGCAGTCGAGCGTTCCGTCCTTCAAGCCCTCTATGACGGCGAGCCTGTCTACTTCCTCCCTCACGGGCGGATTTACCTTTGTAAAGGTGTCGAAGTCCGTAATTGCGTCGTCGGTGAGTATGAAGTAGTGCGGGCAGGTCTCCGCCGTGACCGCAACCCCGCGCTTTTTGGCGGAACGGATGATGTCCACGCCGCTGTATGTGGAGACGTGGCAGATGTGCACGGGCACGCCGAGGCTTTCCGCAAGGGCTATGTCGCGGGCGATCATGATGTCCTCCGCCGCCCTTATGCTGCCTTTTAAGCCCGTCAGCGTGGAGTTCTTGCCCTCGTTGACGACCCCGCCGTCCACGAGGTTTACGTCCTCGCAGTGGCAAAGGCATTTCAAATTAAAGCCGCTCGCATACTCCATGCCGAGGCGCATTATCTGGGAATTCATGACCGAACGCCCGTCGTCGGAGAGCGCGACCGCGCCCGCTTTCGCCATTTTTCCTATGTCAGCAAGCGCTTCGCCCTTTTCGCCCCTCGTTATCGCGCCTATCGGGTTTATCTTGCACAGATTGACCTCTTCCGCGCGTGATTTTATATAGCGGACAACCACCGCGTTGTCGCATACGGGGTCGGTGTTGGGCATGCAGCAGACCTGCGTTACGCCGCCAGCAACTGCCGCGCGGCTTCCGCTTTCTATATCTTCCTTGCCCTCGTAGCCGGGCTCACGGAAATGAACGTGCATGTCGATTATGCCCGCCATCACCGTCTTTCCGCTCGCGTCTATCAAATTATAATCGGGGAAAGAGGGTATATCGCGCGCTATTCTCACTATTTTTTCGCCGTCGATAAGCAAATCCGCTTTCACGACGCCCGTAGGCAATACCAACTCGCCGCCATAAATCAAGGTTTTCATAGATTGTTGACCTCCCTGTATTCGGAAAGCAGCTTCAACGCCGCCATGCGCACCGCAAGTCCGCTCGTTACCTGATCTTCTATCCTGCTCTTCTCCCCGTCGATGAGTTGGGGCGTGAGTTCCACGCCGCGGTTGACGGGCCCGGGGTGAAGCACTATCGCGTTGGGCGCGGCGTATTTCAATACCCCATCGTTTACGCCGTAGTAGCGGGAATACTCCGAAAGCGAGGGGAAAAGCCCGCCCGACTGCCGTTCGAGCTGAATTCTCAGCCCCATTACCCCGCTCGCGCCCTCCACGCACTCCTCGCGCGAGGAGGCGATGTGCGCGCCGAGTTCGTCAAAGCCCTTGGGAATGAGCGTTTTGGGGGCGTAAACCCAGACCTCCGCGCCCATCTTGGTGAGCCCGAAGAGGTTTGACTTCGCCACTCTGCTGTGCTTTATGTCGCCCAAGATAGCTATTTTCAGCCCCTTTAAACTGCCGAACGTCTCCCGCATGGTGAGCATGTCCAACAGCGCCTGCGTGGGGTGTTCGTTCATGCCGTCGCCGCCGTTCAATATCGAACAGCCGACGGTGCGGGCGAGGAGATAGGGCGCGCCGCCCATCGGGTGGCGCATCGCGATGAAGTCCGCTTTGAGCGCCTGCAACGTCTTGCCCGTATCTATGAGCGACTCCCCTTTTTGCACAGAGCTCGACGAGGCGGAAATATTCACCTCGTACGCGCCGAGGTATTTGCCAGCAAGCTCGAACGAGGTGCGCGTCCGCGTGCTGTTTTCGTAAAAGAGGGTGACGAGCGTTTTGCCCTTCAAGACGTCAAAGCTCTTGTTGCCTCCGTTGAGCGCCCTCTTCATCTCCTCCGCCGTATCCAAAATTTCCGTTATTTCCTCTGCGGAAACTTCGTACAGCCCCAATAAATCTTTGCGTTTCAGCATATGTGTGTTCCCCGAAGTTTTTTTCGTTTTTTATGTATTTATATCAAAAGTTTTAAATCGAAAGCGCGGTGGAAATCGGGCATAAAAAAAGCGAACAATGCGCCGCGCGGTCGCCCTTGATTTCGGGCAACTTACGGCAGCCGAGTCCGCTTGATGAATTTCCGTTTACGCCGCTGAACCTTTTTGCGGCGGGCAAGTATCCGTACACTTGATTTCCCCGTACTGCGATTTTTATTGAGTATACCACAACCCGCCCGCAAAGTAAAGGAATTAAAGCGAAAAAGTTTATAAAACTTTATTGCCGCCTTATTTTTGCTTTATTGCCGTTAAAACCACATCGAATTTGCGCCGGGTTATAATGCTAAACCCGCTATGGCTTGCTCTATGTTTTGCGCTATGTTTTGCGGGGCGCGCTTATGCGTTTTGAACTGTTTTTGCGCTAAAACTTGCGCTATGGTTTGCGCCGAGCGTTATCCTTTTCCAACGCGCAATTTAAGTTGAGTTTTTGCGGGGGCGCGTGGTTGTCGTCAAAGAATTTTTTGTAGGGTGAAGCCCACCTTGTCGCACGATGTGAGGATATATTCTATCCCGTTTTTGACCGTGCGGAAGGGGAAATAACTTTCGCCGTGAATGTGTCCGAACACCACCTTGTCCGCGCCGTGCTCTTCGAACGTTTCGGTAAAGCCCGTGGGGGCGAGCTTCGCGCTCATAGGCGGGTAATGTATCATGACGATGAGCTTGTCGCCCTCTTTTCTGACCTTTTCGACCTGCTTGAAACAGAGCTTGAACCGCACAGATTCCCTAAGATACAGCTTTTCGTCCCTTTCGGTGTAGTCCGAACTCCCCGGGCAAGTCCAGCCGCGAGAGCCGCATATTACGACGTCGCCGAACTTCACGCAGTCGTTTTGCAAAAAGTAAAACGATTCGTCCGGCGCGAGGGCTCGCAACTTTGTTATGCCGTTCCACCAATAGTCGTGGTTGCCGCGGATAAAGATCTTTGTCCCGGGAAGCGGGCACAATCTCTTCAAATCGAAAACGCCCTCTTCAAGCGTCGTGCCCCAGCTCGTATCCCCGCAGAGCAAGACCAAATCGCCATACTTAACCTTGGCTTTCCAATCGGCGCATATCTTTTCAAAGTGCCCCTCCCAATTCGAGCCGAATATATCCATGGGCTTATCGGCAAGACCGGAAAGGTGTAAATCGCTTATAGCAAAAACGTTCATGTTCATATTATATCACGATTTCCCGCCCTTTTAAAGCAATTTGCTTTTTTTGCTGAATTTAGTTAAAATTAACTATCAAATAGGCGTATTATGCGACGCATAGTACTATTAAGCGATTCAAAAAGCCGAAAACGGGCGGCAAAATTGCGAAATTTTGCCGCCCGAAGATTATCCTGTTTTATCGGGGAAGCCGCAAAAGCCCCTCCGCCCGTCAAGTTATTTGCACGCGCACTTGCCGCCCTGCGGGTACAAAGGCAGTTCGAAAAACCCTGCGCAGACTTCCTTGGAATAGTCCTGTGCGGGGGGAATGGCGCAGTACCCGTAAGAGGGAATGAGCAGTTCCACGTCTATCGCGATTTTGAGTATCACGGTCACGCAGGCGTTCACCGTGAGCGTGCTTCCGTCCGCCGCAAACGTGCCCTCCGCGCAGACCGCGGAAGCCTCCGCCACCGCCCTGTAAGGCATTATGGAAGGCGCGGGGACGTAAAGCAAAACGTCCTCGGAATAGGTTATCGAGGCGGTTATTATCCCCTCCGTTCCGCTCGCGTCAGAGTACACGATGTCGAGGGGAATGTTTACTGTGCATTGCACCCTCGCGCAGCCGGGCTTATCTGTCTGCCTGTCGATGCTGATATTTGTCAGCGTCGCGCTGCCGGCAGCCGAGCGCGCGCTTATGAACGTCAAGGGATATGTAGTGCCTTCGGGGAATTGCCCGAGCGTGAGAACGTAATTTTCTATCTGCACCTGTTTTACGCAGGCGTCGAAGATCTTCTGCGCCTGTATGCAGACCTTTTCGTTCAGTCCGTTTAAGGGATTTCCGCTGATTACGCCGGGGCACTTATCCGATTGAAAATTTGAAAAGAACGACATTTTAAACCTCCGTTATTTATACGCATATGTCAATGCTCTTACCGCCGCCCGAACTCCGCCACTGCGGATAAAAGCAAAGAACACAGCGTTCGGGTTTTATTTCGGTTTACTTCACTATATGTTTTCTCCCCGCCTTTTGGTTACCGACTTGCGCTTTTGCAGGTTGACGTCCACTTAACCTCCCGTTAAGGCAGCCATATCTTTTTGGAAGGATAGACGGGTTCGCCGCCGTTCAGCTTTTCTATCTCCCTCTCGTCAACGCCCGTCCTCATTGCGATAGTGCGGTAGTCGTCGCCCACCTGCGCATAGCAAAAGCCGCCGCTTGACTTCGGCAAGGGAATCACCGCGCCCGAAAAAGTTGCGCCCGCGCGGAAGCCGAACGCCCTTTCTATATCCTTTGCGCACACACCCCTGCCGACGCGAATATAAGCGCCCCTCTCCCTGAAAAGCATAATCATACGCTCTATTATACGCAAAATCGACGAATTTCGTTCATATTCGGGGCGATCGGGCTGTAAAATATTTGTGATGAAAAACATTTACAGGTCCGCGGCGCAAGTGACGGTATTTTCCACTGTGGAAAAGCTGCTCAGCTTCGTTTACAGGATAATTTTATCCCGCTCGATAGGGGCGGAAGGGCTGGGAATTTATCATATCTGCCTTTCCGTCTTTTCCGTGTTTTTGACCGCAGCTTCAAGCGGAATACCCGTCACAGTCTCCCGCCTTATCGCGAAAAACAACGCGACCGGCAATGAAAACGGCAGGCACGCCGTAGTCACCGCGGGCGTTGTATGTACGCTTATGTTCACCCTGCCCGCCGCGCTCGTGCTCTTTCTCGCGCGGAATCTGTACGCGGCGATATTCCCCGAAAGAGATTGCGTTTATATCTTCCTGTGGCTGATGCCCGGGCTGATTCTCACCTCGGTTTACGCGGTTATGCGCGGGTCTTTCTGGGGCACGAGGCAATTTCTGCCTTACAGCGTCATTGAACTTTTGGAAAACGCGGTGATGGTCGCGTGCGGGTGCGTGCTGATAGGCTTTACCTCCACCGCGAAGGGCGGCGCGACGGCTGCCGTAATAGCCGTGTTGATTTCATATATTTTCTCTTTCGCCGTCTCCGTCGGGTGGTATCTGATACGCGGGGGAAGGTTCGTCAACCCCAAACGCCAATTAAAGCCCCTGCTTTCCGCTTCTCTGCCGATTACGGCAATGCGGACATCAACTTCGCTGTTGAATTCCGTAGTGGCGATGTTTTTGCCAGCGTTTTTGGCTTCCGTCTGCGGATATACGGACAGCGAGGCGGTCGCGCTGTACGGGATAGTCTGCGGAATGAGCGTGCCGATGCTATTCACTCCAAACTCGCTGATAGGGTCTATTGCGGTGGTTGTCGCACCCGAAATGAGCGAAAATTTCTACGCGCACAGGGACGATTTGCTGCGAAGAGACGTGGAAAAGACGGTCAGGGCGTCTGTGCTTATCGCCACCGTGCTGATACCCGTTTTCTTCACCCTCGGCAACGACCTCGGCGTGTTTTTCTTCGACAACGAGCTGAGCGGCAACGTAATTTCCGTGTTTTCGTTTATGATGCTGCCGATGTGCCTTTCGATGATTACCACCACCATGCTTAATTCGATGAACTTCGAGGTGCGCACGCTGATTTATTTCTTCTTCGGCGCGGCGGCTATGCTCGCCTGCATTTTCGCCTTTACTTCCACGCTGGGCATAAACGCCTACGTCGTAGGGCTGACGCTCAGCTTTATTATCACCGCCGCGCTCAATTTAAGGCTCTTGAAAAAGCAGTGCCCGGGAATAAATTATTTAGGTTACACCGTAAAGAGTTTTTCCATATGCCTGTTCGCGTGCCTGTTCGGGAAACTCGTGATGAACCTGTTCTCCCCCGTCGGCTCGCCGTTTATAAGGATAATCGCCGTCGGCGCGGCGGTAAGCCTTTTCGCTGTTGCGGCGTTTTACGGAATGGAAATGTTCACCGCAAAGCCCCTTAAAAAACTTTTCGCCAAAAAGTGAGTGAATTTTAATTGAGCCGACCAAAAGAGGGGCTTATAAGTCAGAGATTCCGAGTGAGGGGCGCGCTATACCTCCCGCTTCCATTTCTATGGAAGCGGGAGGTATAATGTTTGTGTCATTCTGTCCATCTGTCAACATGCGCGGAGTGAACGCATATTTTTATTGCCATTCAAAACAAGGGCAACAGCATCGCAACACCCTCACTATCACCCTTTTATGTCATTCTGCCCGAGGGCGAAGCCCGACGGTTTGTAGAAAATTTTTGCGATTAAGCAAAAATTTTCACAAAGCGGAGTGAGGCTGAAAGCCGAACGCAGTCGAAGAATCCGGAATTTCATTGCGCTTAGGTCTTTCCTATGCGACATACCCCAGCCGGATTCCTCGGCAGGCTCGGAATGACAATGCGAATAAGCCGTTTCACCGTTACTCCCTACCACCACGAGGGGATTCCTCGACTCTATCGAACGCTTCGCGTTCTTAATCGGTCGAAATGACAGCTTTTTTAAAAGCGTTTCCCCTATATTCCCCCACCTCGGGGTGGGGGAAATTAAAAAAGGGGCAGG
>CANREX010000062.1 GCA_947629735.1 uncultured Clostridia bacterium | reverse complement strand
CGAAGTTGCTCCTGAAAACGCATTGGGCGATAACTCCCCTGCGCCGCTCGTTCTTTGTGGTGAGCACGGCGGTTATCAGCCCCGCGACGAATATCACGGCAATTACCGCGACCGAGTACGCCACGACGTCCCAACGGATAGACGAAAAACTGCTCAGACTATCGTAAATGTTTATGAAAAGCATGCAGGGCAGGCACACGCGGAACACGAATTTATTGCCTGTCTTTATAAAGGCGGCATTTAAAAACTTTATCCGTTTGAGAATGTAGCCGAGCAATATCAGCAATATTATCGGCGCGACCGCGTTGACGGTTGTCGCAAGAGTCGCCCACATTTGCCTTTCCTCCGATTTCCGACGGTTAATATTTTAACAGCTTGATTTGCGCTTGTCAATCGCAGGATACGCCTTGACGGTTTTTTGGCGCAAATTCACCCGATATGCCGTTATGCGCACTGTCTTGTGTGTTCTTTCTTATGTTTTTATCTTATATGTCCGTCGCCGCGCACGATATATTTATAAGTGGTGAGCTCTTTCAGTCCCATAGGTCCGCGGGCGTGCAGTTTTTGGGTGGAAATGCCCATTTCACAGCCCAAGCCGAACTCCCCGCCGTCCGTAAAACGGGTCGAAGAGTTGACGTAAACCGCCGCGCTGTCTACGTTTTCCTCGAAATATTTCGCGTTGCCCGCGTTTTCGGTTATTATGCAGTCGCTGTGGTGAGTCGAGTGGGCGCGGATATGCTCCACCGCCTTTTTTACGCCGTCAACGACGGCGATTGCCATCTTGTAATCGAGAAATTCCCTGTCGAAATCGCCTTCGCCCGCGGCAAAACAGCCATTCCCGCCGCAAAGGAAAGACAGCGCGCGCTCGTCGCAGAGCATTGTCACGGGGTTTTGTGCCCTGTTATCCACAAGCCTTTCCCTGAGCAGGGGCAGAAATTTATCGGCTATTGCGACGTCCACAAGGCAGACTTCCATGGCGTTGCATACGGAAGGTCGGCTGCACTTGGCGTTTTCTATTATGCGGAGAGCCTTGTCGAAGTCCGCTTCGCCGTCCACATAGACGTGACATATGCCCGTTCCCGTCTCGATGCAGGGCACTGTCGCGTTTTTCACGCACGACGAAATGAGCCCCGCTCCGCCGCGCGGAATGAGCAAATCTATATAGCCCTCGGCGCGCATGAGTTCGAACGCGCTCTCGCGGGAAGTATCCTCTATAAAGCCTATCAGGAAGGGGTCTACACCCGCGCCGTCCAGCCCGTCGCGCATGGCTTCTACTATCGCGAAGGCGGAATTGTGCGCCTCTTTGCCCGCGCGCAGGACGCACGCGTTGCCGCTTTTTAAGCACAGGGCGGCTGCGTCGGAAGTGACGTTGGGTCGGCTTTCGTAAATTATCCCCACTACCCCGAGGGGAACGCGGACTTTGGTGATGTCCAACCCGTCGGTACGGGTATAGCGGGAAAGAATTTCGCCTATCGGGTCGGGAAGAGCCGCCACCGCGCGCACCCCGTCCGCCATGTCGTAAATGCGCTTTTCGCTGAGCGAGAGCCTGTCGAGCATGACGTCGCTTATCTTGCCGCGCGCCGAATAGACGTCGTCGGCGTTGGCTTCGAGTATGTTTTCCATGTGCGAAACGAGGCTGTCCGCAATCATGTTCAACGCCTCGTTCTTCTTTTCCGCATTGAGGCGCGCTATCTTGGCGGAAGCCGCCTTTACGCTTTGCAATATCTCACGCGTAGTCATTTTTTAACCTTATTACCTGCTTTTTGTTATATTTTGACCTTGAAATTGCCTTTAACGCTTTTTATTTGCCCTTATTTTCCCTTATTTTTTGCCCTTGAACAGCGTACCGCAGGGTTTGCCGTCCATTACGTCGTACAATACTTCGGGGCGGGAACCGTTCACTATTATCATGTCCACGCCGTTTTGCATGCAGGTCTTGGCGGCGCATACCTTTGTGTGCATGCCGCCCGTGCCGAGCGCGCTGCCCGCGCCGCCCGCTATCTTCATGACTTCCCCGTCCACCTTTTCAACTACGGGTATGAGCTTTGCCGCGCCGTCCTTGTGCGGGTCGGCGGAAAAAAGACCGTCGATGTCAGACAAAAGTACGAGGAGGTCGGCTTTTACGTTGACCGCTATTACCGCGGAAAGCGTGTCGTTGTCACCCACAGTCATTTCGTCGGTGGCGACGGTGTCGTTTTCGTTGATGATGGGCAGCACGCCCATTTCGAGGAGGCGCTCCATGGTGTCCGAAAAGTGCTTGCGCCGCTTTTCGTCGTCGATGTCCTCCGCCGTTATAAGTATCTGGGCTACGGTGTGGTCGTACTCGCCGAAAAACTTGTCGTAGTTGTACATGAGCTCGCACTGACCTACCGCCGCTGCCGCCTGTTTGGTGGGGATATCTTCCGGCTTGCCGCTGAGCGAAAGTTTGCCGACTCCCATGGCTATCGCGCCCGAGGAGACGATTATGACCTGATTGTCGTCGCCCTTTATATCGCTTATCACCCTGCACAGCTCGCCGAAAAGACGGAGATTGAGCCGCCCCGAAGCGTGCGTAAGCGTCGACGTGCCGATTTTGATTACAATTCTCATACCTATACCGAAAAAGCCCCTTTTGAACGAAGAAAACTATTAAATATTACTTTTTAATTATAATAATTCATTTTTTCCGTGCTGTCAACTTATTGCGCTTTACCCTGTCGCACCTATTGCCCCTTTTTCGCGCGATTAAATCGCGCTCCCTCTCCCCACTTCCCTGTCTATGGAAGTGGGGAGAACACAAGAGGGGCAATAGGTGGAATTGCGGGAGCTGCAATTACGAAGTGAGTAAACGCAGAGAAGCGAGCAAGACAAGGAAGGTGCGCAAACGACGACGGGAGCGTACAATGAAGTACGTGACCGAGGAGTGCGTAAACCTGACACAGTATTGCGCCGCTTATATGCGTTTAGCGGGAGCAGCACAAGAGGCGGGCGGAGAAAAATTCTCCGCCCGCCTCTTGTGCAAAAAATGCGGCGATTGTAATCGCCGCATTTTTTGTAAATCAAATTTTATAAATTAAACAATGCCGTGAGCCATCATAGCATCCGCCACCTTTACAAATCCCGCGATATTCGCACCCATGACGTAGTTGCCCTCATAGCCGTACTTCTTCGCTGCGTTGTCGATATTGTGGTAAATGTTCACCATGATGTTTTTGAGCTTTGCGTCCACCTCTTCGAACGACCAGAAAAGTCTGCCCGAGGACTGCGCCATTTCGAGCGCGGAAGTCGCAACGCCGCCCGCGTTCGCCGCCTTTGCGGGAAGGAACACGACGCCCGCTTTCCGGAACGTATCGATAGCTTCCAGATCGGAAGGCATGTTCGCGCCCTCGGCGACGTACTTCACGCCGTTTTTAACCAGAGCTTCCGCGGAAGCCTTGTTGATTTCATTCTGGGTAGCGCAGGGAAGCGCGACGTCGCAGGGTATATTCCATATGCCCGAGCAGCCCTCGTGGTATTCCGCGCCGCTTACCCTTTCCGCGTACTCCTTTATCCTGCCGCGCTTTACTTCCTTTATGTCCTTTACGACGTCGAGGTTGACGCCGTTCTTATCGTAAATATAGCCGTTGGAATCGTACATTGCGACGACCTTCGCGCCGAGCTGCTGCGCCTTCTGGCAGGCGTAGATAGCGACGTTGCCCGATCCCGAGATAACCACCGTCTTGCCCTTGAAGGAATCACCGCGCATCTTCATCGCCTCTTCGGTGATATAGACAAGTCCGTAACCCGTAGCTTCCGTCCTTACAAGCGAGCCGCCGTAAGAAAGTCCTCTGCCCGTGAGGACGCCGACGTGCTCGTCGCATATCCTCTTGTACTGTCCGAAGAGATAGCCTATCTCCCTGCCGCCTACGCCGATATCGCCCGCGGGTACGTCCGTATCCGCGCCGATATGCCTGTAAAGCTCGGTCATAAAGCTCTGGCAGAATGACATTATCTCCCTGTCGCTCTTGCCCTTGGGGTCGAAGTCGGAACCGCCCTTGCCGCCGCCGATGGGCAGACCCGTAAGGCTGTTTTTAAGTATCTGTTCGAGACCGAGGAACTTGATTATCGAGAGGTTTACCGAGGGATGGAAGCGCAAACCGCCCTTGTAAGGTCCTATCGCGCTGTTGAACTGTACGCGATAGCCCTTGTTTACGTGCACTTTGCCCTTGTCGTCCACCCAAGGAACTCTGAACATTATAACTCTTTCGGGTTCTACAAACCTCTCCAAAAGCGCGGCTTTCTGATACTCGGGGTGGGCGTCCACTACGGGCGCGAGAGTTGTCAGAATTTCCGTCGCCGCCTGATGAAATTCAGGCTGGTTGGGGTTCGTCTTTTTGAGGTTTTTAAGAACTTGCTCTACGTATGACATAATTTAACTGCTCCTTTTATGCAATTTTTTTACCTTTTTATTTATAATAGCATAATCCGCCCCAAATAAAAATTGTTTATGCACATTTTATTTATTTAATTTATTTATACAGGGTATAAGCTGTGCTTATAGTTTAAAAACCGAAAAGCGGACTTCGCCTAACTTTTAAGGAAGTCCGCGGCTTTTGCCGTTAATTATTTTGCAGTTTTTAATTTTATCGTTTGTGATTTCACCGCGCGGCAAAACAAATTCAATGGGCGGCAATGCTTTTGACGGCGTTGTTTTTGTAGGTGCAGAAATTTATCGTATAGCCGTTGGTCTGCACGTCGTCCGAGCGGTAAATCAGCTCGAACGAGGGGTTTTTGTCGAGGTTTTCGAAAAAAGCGTCGGCGTTGCCGCAGGCGTTGACCTTTGTGACGAGCACCTCTTCGCAATAGGGAAGCAAGGTCTTATACATCATCGCGCCGCCAATCACCTAGACCTCGTCCGCGGGGTATTTGGCGATTTCTCCGAACAATTCGTCCAAAGAGCCGACGATTATGCAGTCGTCCCTCTTCTCCCCGCCCGGGTAGAGCACGATATTGACCCTGTTTTTCAAGGGTTTGCCGCCCGGGAAGGACTTCAACGTGTTGCTGCCCATGACCACGACGTGACCCGTCGTAGTCTCCCTGAAAAATTTCATGTCCGCGGGAATGGAAAACATGAGCGAATTGCTCTTGCCTATTCCCCACTCGTTATCCGCATGTAAAATAGCGCGCATAAAGCCCCCTTAAATCATTCCGCGACGGGTATGACGTATTTCTTTTCGTTGCACTTGTAGTCTATGAGCTTGAAGCTATCCACGGTGAAGTCGTAAAAATTATCGACGGAAGGGTCTACCCACAGCTTGGGCGCGGGAAGCTGCTCCATGCCTATAATCTCCTTGACCATATCCACGTGTCTGTCGTAGATATGCGCGTCGGCGATGACGTGCACGAGCTCGCCCGCTTTGAGGTGCGAAACCTGCGCGAACATTATAAGAAGAATCGCGTACTGCACAACGTTCCAATTATTTGCGGTGAGCATGTCGTTCGAGCGTTGGTTCAATATGCCGTTCAATCTGTCGCCCGAGACGTTGAACGTCATGGAATACGCGCAGGGATACAAATTCATCTCGTGGAGGTCGGCAAAGTTATAGATATTGGTGAGGATTCTTCGGCTCGACGGGTTGTTTTTCAAGTCGTAAAGCACCCTGTCGACCTGGTCGAAGTCACCCTCTTTATATTTGTTTTTTACGCCCAACTGATAGCCGTACGCCTTGCCGATAGAGCCGTTTTCGTCCGCCCACTGATCCCATATGCGGGAGTGAAGGTCCTTTATATTGTTGCTCTTTTTCTGCCATATCCACAAAAGCTCGTCCACGCAGGATTTAAACGCCGTCCTGCGGATTGTGAGTATGGGGAATTCCTTTGACAAGTCGTATCTGTTGACTATGCCGAATTTCTTGACGGTGTGCGCGGGCGTGCCGTCCTCCCACTTGGGGCGCACTTTCAAGTCGGTATCCCACACCCCGTTATTCAAAATGTCGTTCATGTTGTCTACGAAGATTTTATCCGCAGCGCTCATATACTCTCCTCCGTGTGTTGCGCATTTATTTTAACATAAGCCGCTTTGAAAAGTCAACTCTTCAATACAGCCGCACGTGAATAATGCTGTCGCAGATGGCGACCTGCAAGCGACGGACGTCGTAGGAGAACACATAGCCCGAGGAGACGTCCTCGCACTCGGCTATAAGCGCGTCCAGTTCGGCGGAAAAGCAGTTGTCCGCGTTGCCCCGCAAAAGACCGTTCAGCCCCGTTTCCACCTCCGCGAGCACGGATTTAGCCTCGTCCTGATTTCCGCCGCGCCCCGTAAAGCCGCCACCGCCGTCCATGCCGTTTGCGAGCTCATAGCACATGCGGGAGAGCGAAACGAGGGTGTTCAAAGTGCCCTTGAAACTTTCCGCCTTGGCGCGCGCGGAGGGCGGCAGGGATATTTTTTCGCGTTTGACTTCCACCACGTTGCACGAAAGCCCCTTCGACTTTAAATTTTTCTCCACTTCGAGCGCGTCCTTTTCCTCGTAATAGCAGGCGATAGTGACGAAGTATTCCCCCTCGTTTTCCACAATATAACCCGCGCCGCCGTAGCTGTGGACGACGCCCGAAACGCTCGCCGCGGACATGGAATCGGTGGGGCTTTTATAGCAGACGTAATAAAATACCGCCGAAAAATCGAGGGAAGAAAAGCAGGACGGTATCGCGCTGAAAATTATCGCCGCAACGAGCCCGGCGGTTATCAGCACGGGCAGTGCGACGGCGGCAAACGCCTTAATATGCGATTTCATACCATATTTTATTACGTTTGAAGCGATTTTTATTATATTTTGCCCCTTTTATTCCGCCCCTTTATGCGGAGCATATAATTTATAGGCGCGCCGCCTTTTCCCTTGACGGAACGGGGAATTTTTGTTATAATGTCAAAAGTTTTTAAAAGCGCGCGAATTTTAAGCGGAAAAATCTTACGGACGGAAATATCAAGATGGATGTCATCAAGCAAAAATTTTTAACGGGCGAGAGGGCGCTGTTCTTCGCAAAAGACCTCGAAATACGCGACACTACTTTTGCCGACGGCGAATCGCCGCTGAAAGAGAGCAAGAACATCGCGCTTTTCAACTGCCTTTTCAAGTGGAAATACCCCCTCTGGTACAGCGAAAACATCAAACTTGAAAACTGTACGCTGTTTGAAACCGCGCGGGCGGGCGTATGGTATACCCGCAATATCTCCTTTAAGGACTGCACGATAAGCGCGCCCAAAACTTTCCGCCGCAGCGAGGGAATCAGCCTTGAAAAGGTCACCCTGCCGCATGCGGGCGAGACGCTTTGGAGCTGCAAAAACGTCAAACTGAAAAATGTTTCCGTCTGCGGGGATTACTTCGGCATGAACTGCGAAAACGTGACGGCGGAAGATCTGGATTTGGACGGAAATTACGGGTTCGACGGGGCGAAAAACGTGACTATATGCAACTCCCGCATGCTGACGAAGGACGCATTCTGGAACTGCGAAAACGTGACGGTCAAAGACAGCTTCATTTCGGGCGAATACTTGGGGTGGAATTCCAAAAACCTCACATTTGTAAACTGCACGATAGAGAGTTTGCAGGGAATGTGCTACATAGACCACCTCAGATTGATAAACTGCAAGCTGCTGAACACCACCCTCGCTTTCGAGTACTCCACCGTCGAGGCGGACATAGAAAACCGCGTCGACAGCGTGCTCAACCCCTCGGGCGGGCGGATATGCGCGGAGGACATCGGCGAGCTTATCATACAAAAAGACAGGATAGACCCGCTGAAAACCGTGATCATTTGCAGAAAAGGCAAGTAAAAATTAAATTTTTCGGCATTTTTAAAGCCGTCGGGCAATTTTCCCGACGGCTTATATTCTGATAAAAATCGGCTGATTTATCCGTTTAAACGGCTTATTTCGGCTTGTTTTACGTTTATTTTGTTGACGTCAACCTTAATCGTCGTCATAAAAATAGCGCTTTACGCCCTCTTTGTCCTTGTAGGCTATCACCGTAGAGAGGCTGACGTTTTCCGCGCTTTTGAAGATGTTGTCGGCAATGCCCGCGTCCTCTTTGCAGAGAGTGCGGATAAGCTCCTTTACCCTTTGCCGCTTGGAACTGACGGGCGAGGACTGCGAGGCGACTTCCTCCGTGAAGCGGCAGGCGCACTGCAAAAAGGTGAGTTTGTTGTAGTCCCTCCACGCCTTTATGTCGTCCTCGCGGATATAGTACATGGGGCGAATGAGCTGCATGCCCTCGAAATGCGCGCTGTCCACGCGGGGCATCATGGTCTGCATCTGCCCGCCGTACAGCATGCCGAGAA
>CANREX010000061.1 GCA_947629735.1 uncultured Clostridia bacterium | reverse complement strand
CCATGGGGCGCACCGCGGCGCTGCTCGAAAAGGAGCGCAAGAAATATCTCTTTTTCGTCGCCATCTCGGACGATGTCATGTTCGAAATTTCCTATAAGCCCTACATGATGACCTTTCTCAATGACGGCGGCAAGCGGCTGGGCGTCAACTACACGATAGTCTCCAACCCCCTCGAAAACGGGGAACTTATAAACTGCTGCGGCAGGGAAAAGCTGGAAGAAGTCGCGGCTATGTTTGCCAAGACGTCTCCCCGCAACCCTCTCGTGTACTGCGAGGGCGAGGCGGTGATAGACGGGGTGAAGCAGCCCTGCAAGCTCATCGCGCAGTCGCTCTGGTCGGATGGCGATAAGCCCGAGATGACGGGCGTGATAGGCAAGATCTGCAAGATAAACTGAATTTGCCCGCGGCGGAAAATCAATGCGGAATTTTTACGTGTTTTTGCGATTCGCCGCGGCATATTACGGGGTTTAGGCGCATTTTAAGCGCAAAAGAGGCAAAAAAATTTATGGACGTTAAGACGCTTTACGATAAAATAGGCGGAGATTATGCGGGCACGCTCGCCCGCTTTCTGAGCGAGGAGCGCATGGCGCGTTTCGCGCTCAGATTCTTGTCGGACGACAGCTATGCACAGCTTTTATCCGCGCTCGAAAAGGGCGACAGGGCGGAAGCGTTCCGTGCCGCGCACACATTAAAGGGCGTTTGTCAGAACCTCGGATTCGACTACCTGTACGAGCCCGCACATACCGTCACGGAAGTTCTGCGGGCAGGCGATTTCCCCGAAGACGAGCAAATGCGGGAGCTTGCGCGCCGCTATGAAGAGGTAATCACCGTTCTCCGCAGCGCGCGGGAATAATTTTTTAAAACAGCGCCTGAAAGCATGCGGGCGCGCCTTTTTTGCTTATTTGCTTAAACCCGATTTTTGACCCAAATGCGCAAAGGCGGTGTGGAAATTACGCCAACTCCGACTGCGCAAAATTGCAGCGGAAATCACGCCAAAAACCCAAACGCCGAAAAGGCGTTCAAAACGCTACCTACCCAACTTGTCATTCTGAGCGGAGTGAGGCTGAAAGCCGAACGCAGTCGAAGAATCCGATAATTCATTGCGCATAAAAATGTCCTATGCGGCATACCTCCTGCCGGATTCCTCGACAGGCTTTGTGAAAATATTTGCTTAATCGCAAAAATTTTCTACAAACCATCGGGCTTGCGCCCTCGGGCGGAATGACAACGTGACATACCCCCTGCCGGATTCCTCGACAGGCTCGGAATGACAATGTGACATACCCCCGCCGGTCCATTCGACTTCACTCGCCTTACGGCTCGACAGGCTTTGTGAAAATATTTGCTTAATCGCAAAAATTTTCTACAAACCATCGGGCTTGCGCCCTCGGGCGGAATGACAACGTGACATACCCCCCGCCGGACCCATTCGACTTCAACGAGGGGTTTCCCCAAAAATACCTAAAACGGTAAAAATACCTGATACAGTAAAAAATTCAACCGTACAAGCTCCGCGCGGGGCTTGTTTATCGAAGTGACATATGAAAAGAGAAAACGTCAAATTCAAATTTTTGCGCAAATATCTGCCGCTCGTAGTCGTAATAGCCGTGGTGGCGATATTTTTTGCCGTCTTTATGATCAACAACAACAAGCGCGTCGTCAGGCAGAACAGCGAATTCGTCGCGGAGACGACAAGGCAGACCGCCTCCCGCATAGGCAGCGAACTCACCAGCGCGGCGACGTCGCTAATGAACGTTTCGCGGCTGTGCAAGCCCGACGAGGGGAACGACAGCTATCCCAAAGATTTAAAGCTGATAAACAGCGTAATATTCGAAAATATAGACTACGTCTCCGCGGAAGGAATACAGTACAGATACGACAGAAAAAGAGACGAACACGGCGAAATAATATACAATGAATCGGGCGAAATAGCAGGTGAAGATTTGCCACCTCTCAATATATCTCACGCGGGAGAAAACAATGCGCCGCCTACATATTTGTCGGAGGGCATGCTCGGCAAGACGGGAGTTTATACCGAGATAAGCAGCGATACGCGCGGCTCCCACGTGCTCAACGTCTACACCCCCGTATATATGAAAGAGACCTCTTTGACCGACGAAGTGGCGGGCGTGCTTATCGGCAGATTTCCCGAAAGCAAGCTGTTGGAGTTTATCACGCAGTCCTTCTTCGGACAGCCCTCCGCCGTGTACCTGTACAGCCTCAACCTGACGGGCGACGACGACAACAGGCAGATAGCCGACATCATGCTGCTTTTGGGCTCGGACGAAAACGACGAGGCATTGACCGAAAAGGTCAGTCTGTTTGAAAATTTCAGCGAAGATCAGGCGGCTAAATTGAAAACCGATTTACAGCGGATATTTCCAAAGAGGAATGACGCCGACAGCGAAGGCTTGATGTATTCCTTCGGCGCAAATTCCACGGCGTATTTTTCCTTTGTTCCCAACGACCACAACGAGCACCCGTGGCTCGTCTTGCAGACCTTCCCCGCCGCCGTCACGGCGGAGATGACCAAGGAAGTCAATATGGAAGGTATGCAGCTCGGTCTGGGGCTTATCCTCGCCCTCGCGCTTTACATATTCTTCCTGCTCGTGTTCGGCTATCTCGAAAAGCGGCAGCTCGTCAAGGAAAATATTGACAGATCCCACGTCGTGAACGCGCTCACCCTGCTGTATGATAGGTTCGTGTACGTCAACCTGCGCGAAGGCAACTACCGCTATGTTGCGGAGACCATTCCCGAGGACGCCGACTTCGCCGTCGAGGGGGAATACGACCAATTCAGAAACAACGTCATATCCACGTTCAACGACGACTACGACAAAAAGACGCTGGGCGAAAAGCTCAAACCGGAAAACGTCGTGAACGCGCTCAAAGATACCGAAAACATAAGATACGAATACCGTATAGCGGATAAGGGCGGCAAGTCCGAATGGGAGGACATGAGCATAATCTGCCTTTCGCGCGACGGAAGCGGCGACGCAGTGGAAGTCCTGTTCGCCCGGCAGAACATTTCGGACATCAAAGAGCAGGAGCTGTACAACCAGGGCGTGCTCAAAGAGGCGCTGCGCGCCGCCGAGGACGCCAACAGGGCGAAGAGCGATTTCCTCTCCAACATGTCGCACGACATACGCACGCCGATGAACGCGGTCATAGGCTTTTCCACGCTGTTGGAGCAATCGTACAATAAGCCCGAAAAGGTGCTCGAATACAGCCGCAAGATAAATTCTTCGGGGCAGCATTTGTTGGGGATAATAAACGACATACTCGACATGAGCAAGATAGAGAGCGGGAAGATAACCCTCAACCTCTCGGAATTCAAGCTCTCCGAACTTATCGACGATGTAAGCGCGGTCATAATGCCGCTTGTCAAGGCGAAAAATCTCGATTTCCGCCTGCGCACCTACGATTTGCGGCACGAGGACTACCTCGGGGACAAGCTGCGCCTCACGCAGATACTCAACAACATTTTGTCCAACGCCGTCAAGTACACTCCCGAGGGCGGGTCGGTGGACTTCTCCATACGCTCTGCGGGCAGTAAGTCGGCTGCGATAGAGGACATCACCTTTACCGTCCGCGACACGGGCATAGGCATGAGTCAGGAGTTCTTGAAGGTCATATATGAGCCGTTCGAGAGGGCGGAGAGCATGCTCACCGCAAAGGTGCAGGGCTCGGGGCTCGGCATGGCGATAACCAAAAACCTCGTGGACTTGATGGGCGGCACGATAGACGTCAAGAGCAAACAGGGCGAGGGCACTGTGTTCACGGTGCATATCCAGCTGCGCCACGTGCAACATGTGGACGACGGGCAGTTCTGGAAGGACTACAACATAAAGCGCGCGCTCGTCGTGGACGACGAAAGGGAAGTGTGCAAGAACGTCAGCGACATTCTGCGCGATTCCAAACTCAGCGTAGATTACTGCACGGACGGGCGCAGCGCGCTGGAAACCGTCAAAAAGGCGGTCAAGGCGGGCACGGCGTACGACGTGGTGCTGATAGATTTGAAAATGCCTGAAATGGACGGCGTGGAGACGGCGCGTTTGCTGCGCGGAGTGCTCGGCGAGGGCGCGTCGCTGTTCATTCTTACGGCGTACGATTGGGAATATATCGAAGAGGAAGCCGAAAAGGCGGGCATAGACGGGTTTATGTCCAAACCTTTCTTCATGTCGGCGTTCAAACAGGCGATAAGCCGCATAAGGAAAAAGGCGGAAGCGGCGGGAGATAATAAGCCGACGGAGCGCAACCCGCTCAGCGGAATGAACTTCCTCGTCGCCGAGGACAACGAGATAAACGGCGAGATAATAAAGGAATTGCTTGAAATCTCGGGCGCAACCTGCGATATAGTTACCGACGGCGAGGAGGCCGTGAAGAAGTTTGCCGAAAGTCCCGCGGATAAATACGACATGATACTTATGGACATCCAGATGCCCCGCCTCGACGGCTACGGCGCGACGAAAGCCATTCGCGCCCTGCCTCACCCCCGCGCAAAGGATATCCCCATAGCCGCAATGACGGCAAACGCCTTTGCCGACGACAAAAAGCGCGCGATAGAAGCGGGCATGAACGCGCATATAGCCAAGCCTGTGTCGTTGGATGTGTTGAAGGCTACGGTGAGCGCGTTCAAGCGGCAGTCTTAACTGCCGCGGCTGCCGCGTAAACGCAGATAAGCGTCGCAAAACAAATTCACAAAATTCTCGCGCAGCCCGTGCGCTGCGAATTTTCGTGAGGTTGAGGGGCTTCTCGCCCTCTGCCTGCGATTTTTAAGGGCGCGCGATAATATAATCGCAGGCATTCACCTCGCTGAGGCGAAAGTTTTCGCAAATTGGGTTGCGCTGCGCAAAAGCGCGGTTTTGCTTGCGCCGTTAATTATTTATAATTTATTTAACTTTTTAAAAGCTGTCATTTCGACCGATTGAGAGCGCGTAGCGCTCGATTGAGTGGAGAAATCCCATGGTGGTGGTAGGGAGTTGCGGCGAAACGGCTTATTCGCATTGTCATTCCGAGCCTGTCGAGGAATCCGGCTGGGGTATGTCACATAGGAAAGACAATACGCACAGAAATTCCGGATTCTTCGGCTGCGTTCGGCTTTCAGCCTCACTCCGCTCAGAATGACAATAAAAAAATAAATGCGTTCACTCCGCTTTGTGGAAATATTTGCTTAATCGAAAAATTTTCTACAAACCATCGGGCTTGCGCCCTCGGGCAGAATGACAGTAAAAAGGGCAATCGCCCTCGCTCAGAATGACAGTGGGGGAAGTGTTCTTGCATCCTCGTCTCGGGCAGAATGACAGTAAAAGGGCAATCGCCTTTGCTCGGGGTGACAGGGTGGGCAGTCGGGCTAACGCCCTCTGCCGGAATAAACGGACTTTCCAAATATCACAAACGCCACAAACAGCAAACATACAAACACCAAACCACAAACGCCAAAAATTACAAACACAAATTCAGCAGTAAAACAGGACATATCATAGGGCAAACAAAGTGAAAAGCGAAATAACGGTTGTAAAAAGGAACGGCAAGGAAAAGCGCAAGAAGACGGGGCACATACCATTCCGCTATGTGTTCACCCTTCTTTTAATGTTTCTCGAAATCGTGGCGGTCATCGCCGCGGTAGTCATTTTGGTGTTGTTCGTTCCCTATTCCTACATAACCGTAGTGTTGGTGCAGGTGGGCGTCGCGATAAGCATAATCGCGTCCAACGACAACCCCGATTACAAAGTGCCCTGGCTGTTTTTCGTGCTGCTTATCCCCATCGTGGGCTTTATGTTTTACTTCATGCTCTACTCCCGCAAGCTCAGCAAGCGGCAGCAAAAGGCGATCGCCCGCATAAGGGCGGGGCGGGTCGTAAAGGACGACGAGGAGGAACTCTCCGCGCTTGCCAAGGAGGACTCCGCGGCGTATTCGCAGGCAATGATACTCAAAAACCTTTCGGACACGCACATTTACCGCAACACGGCGGTGAAGTACTTCTCCTTGGGCGACGACATGTACCCCGCGTTTTTGCGCGATCTGGCGGCGGCGGAGGAATTCATCTTCCTCGAATACTTCATAATCGAGGGCGGTCGATTTTGGAGTGACGTCCTCGGAATTTTAAAGGAAAAAGCGGCAAAGGGGGTGGAAGTGCGCGTCGTCTACGACGACATAGGCTGTATGCGCACCCTGCCCGACGGATACGAAAAGACGCTTTTATCGTACGGCATAAAGTGCGCGGCGTTCGGCAAGATAAAGGGGCAGTCCACCAACAAACTCAACAACCGCAACCACAGAAAGATAGCCGTCATCGACGGAAAAGTGGGGTACACGGGCGGCTTGAATATCGCGGACGAATACATCAACCGCGTGCAGAGGTTCGGGCATTGGAAGGACGTCGCGATACGTCTGGAAGGCGAGGGCGTAAACGAACTCACCCGTCTGTTCCTGATAGACTACATCATAAGCGCGAGAAAGTTAGAAGAAAATTACCCTTACTACAACTATCACGCCGTGCAAGCCGAGGGTTACTGCATACCTTTCGGCGACGGACCTCGCCCCATATACGACCGCAACGTCGCAAAGATCGCCCTGTTGAATTTGCTCGGGCAGGCGGAAAAATACGTCTATATCACCACTCCTTATCTTATTATTGACAACGAACTTGCCAGCGCGCTTGAAAACGCGGCGATAAGGGGAGTGGACGTCCGCATAATCACCCCCCATATCCCCGATAAAAAGCTCGTGTTCACGATGACGAGGAGTTACTATACCCGCCTCATGCAGTCGGGCGTGCGTATTTACGAATACGAGCCGGGGTTCATTCACGCAAAGACATACCTCGCCGACGGCAAGATGGCGATAATAGGCACGATAAACCTCGATTACCGCTCGCTCGTGCACCACTTCGAAAACGGCGTGTGGCTGTACGGCATGCAGGCGGTCAAGGACATGGAAAACGACTTCAACGAAGTCCTCTCGCAGTCGATAGAATTCGATTGCACCATGCTCAAACAGAACGCGTTCCAGCGCTTTGTACGCTCCCTCGTCAAGATATTCGCGCCCCTGCTTTAAATGGCGCAAACGGAGAAAAATCAATGAAAACACAAAAGAAAACCGCAATCGCGAGCTATATTCCCGCGTTTATAACTGCGGCGATAGGCGTTGCGACGGTGATAATTTACCTGCTTCTCATTCCCGCGGCGACGGTGATGACCTGCCTGCTGATAGCGGCGATCTCCGTAATTCCCTTTATAATGACGTTTGTCAACAACGCGTTGAAGCTCGGCGTTCCCGTGCCCCTTCTCGCGCTGATATTTCTGCATTTCATGTGGTCGGTGGACGTCGGCACAGCTATGGGCGTATACAAGGCGCTGCCGTGGTGGGATCTGTTCGTGCACGGGTATTTCGGACTTCTCGCAAGCGCGCTCCTTTATTGCCTGTTTATCCGCTTCGAGGGCAAAAAACCCGACGTCCTGCACTGCTTCGTCATCGCGCTGATGGTCGTCGGGCTTGCGGGACTTTGGGAAATCTTCGAGTTCACCGCCGACGCGATTTTCCACAACGACATTCAGAACGTGCAGAGCGCGCTCGACGCCGGTAAACCCGCGCTCCTCGACACCATGACCGACATAATGATCGCCATAGTGGGTTCGGCGTTGTTTTTTGCGGGAGATGCGATTGTGCGGCACAAGAAAAAGTGATGTTTTTGTGTGAAGAAGCGCGGGCGGAGATTTTTTCTCCGCCCTTTTGTGCGAAGCGCGGCGAGGTTTTAACCTCGCCGCGCTTCGCACGCTGCCGCTAAACGCAGATAAAAAGTTCACAAAATTCTCGCGCAGCCCGTGCGCTGCGAATTTTCGTGAGTTTTAGGGCTACTCGCCCTCTGCCTGCGATTTTTAAGGGCGCGCGAAATATATAATCGCAGGCATTCACCTCGCCGAGGTGCAGGTATGCACAAATTGAGTTGCGCTGCGCAAAAGCGCGGTTTTGCTTGCGCCGTAAGTTATTTAAGAATGTTAAGGTTGTTTGCGCACTTTCCTCGTTCTGCTTGCTTCTCTGCGTTTATAGACTTCGTAATTACAAATATCTCCGAGCGTTTGCGCTTTTCTAACCGCTCCCGCAATTCGACTTATTTTCTCGGCAAATGTAAGGGCAACATTTGCCTCGGTCACCGCTCGCGCCTTGCAATATGCGCTCGCTCATCTCGCTTCGGCACGCACAGCATACTATGCTGTGCTATGAAACGCCTCGCTCGTCCCTCTTGTGTTCTCCCCACTTCCCTATCTATGGAAGTGGGGAGATATAGTGTAGGCGGTTAATTAAGGGGTTGTCATTCCGAGCGATAAAGAACGCGCAGCGTTCGATTGAGTGGAGGCTCTCACACGGCGTAAGGGCAACGCCGTGTTCGGTCACCGTTCGCGCGGAACGATATGCGCTCACTCATCTCG
>CANREX010000060.1 GCA_947629735.1 uncultured Clostridia bacterium | reverse complement strand
CCGTCTTGGCGTGGGTGAATTCCTCGCCCGATAGGACGACTTCCCGCTCTTCGGGGTAGTCTATTTTTTGTGTGAAAAATCTGTGGGGAACGCTCATAGCGAAAAGGCGAGGGCAATCCACTCCCCCTCGCGAAGGGTGTCTTTAAGGCTCAACCCCTGCGCCGAAAAGGCGCGCATAACCATGTCGAGGCGGCTTTCTATTATCCCGCTAAGGATAAGCGTGCCGCCCTCTTTCAGATTTTTGGGGATAGACGGGGCGAGCCCGACGAGAATTTCCGCCGTGATATTGGCGAGCATTATGTCGCCTTTTAAGCTGCTGTCATTTAAAAGGTTCGACTGCGCCACGGTGACTTTATCGCTCACGCCGTTTATTTCCGCGTTGTGCTTTGCGCTCTCCACGGCGACATAGTCGATGTCCGTAAGATATGCGAATTTCGCCCCCAACTTTATAGCGGATATGCCCAAAATTCCGCTTCCGCAGCCCACGTCTATGCACACGCTGTCGCTGCGGATATACTTTTGAAGAAGTCTGACGCACATCGCCGTCGTCTCGTGCTCGCCCGTGCCGAACGCCATGTTGTTATCGAGCTTTACGACCTCTTCGCCCGCCTGTTTTTCGTATTCTATCCACTCGGGGCAGACGACTACGCCGCCGAGCTTTATGGGCTTGAAGTGCTTGCGCCAGATCTCTATCCAATCGTCGCCCTCGACTTCCCGCTTTGTCGTTTCGAGAGAGCCGAGAGGAAGCGCGCCGCCGCAGTTTTTTTGCATTTCCTCTATATCCCTGCGGATAAGCGGCAGGACTTTTTCCGTCTCGTCGAGCGCGATAAACGCCTTGACGAGGACTTCGCCGCCCTCGCCTTCCGTGAGGTTGTCATCCATATAGTCCCAATAGGTGGTCTTGTCCCTTTGCAGCGCGATGACGTCCTTCACGTCCGATATTGCGACGCCGTAGCCCGTGTACCGCCAGAAAATATCGGCGATAAGCTCGCTGCCTTCCGTGGTGGTGTGCACGGTGAGCTCTGTAAATTTCATATGCGCGACCTCTTATGTCAAACTCGCAATTATTTTAACATACCGCCGCGAAAATAGCAAGCGCGCCGTGCGTCATTTAACGCACGGCGCGCTTTTTTAAGCACCTTTATTTTTATAAACGCCTATTATTTCATTTTCGTGAGCCTTTCGGCGAATTCCAGCCACTCTTCCTTGGGTATCTGCGATTCGCTCGACTTGGAGAAATTCTCCACGAGGGTTTTCGCCCTCTCGGGGGGAATTATCGTTCCCACGCCCGCCACGCAGCCGCCGGGACAGCCCATTCCCTCTATAAGGCAGCCCTTTATCTTGCCCGCCTTTGCGAGGGTGAGCATCTTTTTGCAGTCCGCTAAGCCTTCCGCATGGTAGATATTGACTTCCGTTTCGGGGTAGTACTGCTTGACCGTCCTCTCTATCGCCGCAGCGACGCCGCCGGCTACGGCATAGCCCCTGCCCGCGCCCGTAGTGTGCGTTATCCTGAGCGGGGTCTCTTCCAGCTCCTCGACGTTTATCCCGCGGGAGACGAACATTCCCGCAAGTTCTTCAAACGTCAGGACGAAATCCACGAAGCTGCGCATAGACGTGCGCATCGCTTCCAGCTTTTTCGCCGCGCACGGTCCTATGAACACGACGCGGGCGTCGGGAATCTGTTCTTTTATCTTCCTCGCCGTGGCGACCATGGGAGTAAGCTCCTGCGAGACTTCCGCCACGAAGTCGGGGAACTGTGTCTTTGCGAGCACCGCCCACGCGGGACAGCAGCTCGTGAGGAGGAAAGGCAGTTTGCCCGTCGCGACCTCCTTTACATAGTGATTTGCTTCCGCTATGCACCCGAGGTCCGCGCCTTCCGCCACCTCGTACATGTCCTCGAAGCCCAATTTTATGAGCGCCGTCTTTATCTTTGCGAGAGAGGAGTTCGCGCCGAACTGACCTGCGATTGCGGGCGCGACGGCGGCGATTATCTTATCGCCCTTTTTGAGCGCCTGTATCAGCTGGAATATCTGCGATTTATCGGCTATCGCGCCGAACGGACAGGCGGACATACACTGACCGCAAGCCACGCAGACGTCATTGTTTATATGCGCCCTGCCGTACTCGTCGGAGGAAATCGCCTTTACCCCGCACGCCGCGGCGCAGGGGCGCACCTTATGCGCTATCGCGTCGTAGGGGCACGCCGCCTTGCACCTGCCGCAGCGTATGCACTTCGACTTGTCTATGAACGACTTGCCGTTCACGATAGATATCGCGCCCTTGGGGCAGCTCTTTATACACGAATGAGCCACGCAGTTGCGGCACATGTTGGTGACTTCGTACTCGTTGTCGGGGCACTTGTCGCACGCGGAGGGTATGACCTGCATCAAAGGCGGCTCGTAATATTTATCCGAAATGTTGCTCTCGTTTATGCCCGCGGTTATGTGGACGGGCTTGTTTGCGGGGCGGAGAGAAAGCCCCATTGCGAGGCGGACGCGTTCCGCCGCTATCTGCCTTTCGCGGTAGATACTCTCCCTGTACACGGGCTCTTCGGAGGGCGTGATCTTATAGGGAATAGCCTCTATATCGTCCGCGATATCCTCCGAATCGTACGCAACGCTCGCGACTTCCGCAAATATCTTCCTGCGGAGCTCGGTTACAACGCTTTGTTCTTTCATAGATAGACCTCATTTTATGCTGCGGGAAGGTGAATCTTCCCCCTACGCTGAAATTATATCACACCCGCGCGCTTTAATCAACCCGCTTTTTCAAAATTATCGCGCCCGCGCGGAAAATTATTTTCCTTATTTGCCGATTTCTTCTTTTCGGACGCCCTCTTTTGAGACGTCGTCCGCGCTCTCCGCTTTTTTCCGCCGACCGTCCGCGCCGACTATCCCATGTCCGAGCGAGCAGACTATCAGCGCCTGAGAGGGCAGATAGAATATCCATATCGCGTATCTCACGAAGGAGATGAGCCACGCGGGCAAATTCACGCCCAGCACCGAGCCGAAATTGTGCAGACCTACGCAGACGTCACAGCACACGAAAAGCAATAGCCCTATGGCGAAAAGTATGTTTTTGAGCCCGCCCCGCACCGTGAAAAGCGCGTCCGCGCAGTTGCAAAGCAGCGTGATGAAATAGAACGTGCACGCGCACAGCAGATAATTCAGCCCGACCGTCAGGGCGAGCGAAAGCAAGGTCGCAAAAATCAACGCGGTGCGCAAAACGAGCGAGATATACAGCGCGCGCACGTTAAACTTCCCAAACCGCACACGCGCGTTCATTCTCTTGAAATACAGTCTGAAAAAATAGACGCACTGCGCGACAAAAAACGTGGTGACGCCTATCTCGTAATGGCTGTCTTTGACGAGTATGAAGAAATCTGAAACCGCCGTAAACGCTATCGCGCAGGTCACTATCGCCCCGTCCGCGCCGTAAAAATATATCATTATCGCGGAAATCGCCAAACATAATAAAACCCCCGAGTACTTTAAATAGACGGGGTCGGCGGGCGTGACTGCCGCCATTACGTTGAACGCCAAAAATATCGCCGCTTCCGCCGCGAGAAAGACGGCATAAATACATTTTACGGGCGTTACCTTTTCCTTCAAACTGCTGTCCATAAGCTTAAATTTTGCCTGTCGGCAGGGCTTTTTGATAATTTTTAAGGGGCGGATAATTTTTTAAGCCGCGTTTAAAATTACAGCTTTTTTAATAATTTTCGGGGCTTCTTTTGATAATTTCTATTGCTTTTTAAAAAATTGCAGCTCTTTTTTTAATAATTTTCCGACGGGAAGCGCGCTTCCCGTCGGAAAACTCATACATTTTCTTTAATTGTTATTTGTCCTGCTTTTCGTCCGCTTTCTGCTCTTCCGCCTCGGGCTGTTCGGGCAGTTTTTCTTCGCCTGTCCCTTCCGTAGCCGCGCCTTGACCGCTTACGTCAGGCAAGCCCGCCGCGTCGGACGCGGCTATCCCGGCTTCGTTCAGCTGCGCAAACTTTGCGCGCTTGTACTTGGGGTAGTCTATAATCAGTATCACGATGCTTACGAGCACGAAGCCCAAAATCAGCCCGATAACGCCTGCAAGCAGAATATTGAGCCCGCCTTCCGCGGTTATCTTGTTGTTGACGTAAATGACTTCCGCCTTTTCGTTGTAGGTGGCGATATATACGCTCTTCGCCGTCTGCGTACGCTCTTCCAAATCGTCGCGGATATCGTCCAGCATTTGTTCAAATTCCGCCTTCTCCCCGGCTTTTTCGCTGTCGGGCGCGGTGTATTCCTTTATGCTGTCGATTCGCCTGTTGTATTCGGCTATATCTTCTTTGAGGGAATCGATATTCTGCCTGTATGCCGAAATTTTATCCGTGAACGCGGTGATCTGCTTTATAAGATCCTCCTGCGGAATAGTGCCGAGCACTTTTTCAAGCTCTTCATACTGACCTTGAATCAACGCTTCGTTTCTGTCGATATCCCTCTGGGCAAGCTCGATATTGAGTTCCAGATTCTTTAAAACGTCATCGGCGTTGTAATAATAGTCGTTGTTTTGAATGGTCTTAGAAATATATTCCTGCTGGGTGGCGTTGAACACGTTTATCAAATCGCGCCTGTACTCGTCTATCGACTTGGTTGAATTTATGCCCGCGGGGACATATTCGCCGCCGTAAGCGGCGGCTATACCGTCGTAAATGGAAGTAATATAGCTTTTCTGCGCGTTGAGCGCGGCTATTTTTTCATCGTAGGTCGTGTATTCGTCGTACTGCGCAAGCCTTTCGGTGTAGTTTATATTTTTTACGATATAACGCGCGTTGGTCACGGGGAACTCAACGACCGCCCTCAAAAACGCAACGGCGGTATCTTCGTCCTTGAAATATTTTTTGGCTACGTTTATGGAATTATGGTAGATATATGACTCGTCGTCCAACTGCTCAATAACCTGAGTTAAAGTGATGTCGTCTTCCGCCACCATCTTGTCGATGTCGATATCCTTAAAAGTTCCCTTCCTCTCGGCTTCGGGAATAAGGCTTTCATCCTTTATCTTTTCGAGATTTTCAAGCCGAATGGAATCGGACAGCCTGAGCGCCGTACCGTCCGGATAAGCGCTGCCGCTCGGCAAGCGAAGCTCGAACTGCGCGGAATAAGTCTGGCGGCTCGGGTTGTACCAAAATTGTACGACGCACACAAACACCAAAAGGACAGCCGCCGTAACGCCTATCACCCACCAGACTCTCCTGAAAATGATCTTGAAAATTTCTCCAATGGAAATCCCCCTCTCTTCCTCTTCCATCAAAGACCTCCGTAAAAATATTATTTGCGCGCCGCCTTATACCGCGGCGTCTTTAATTTCGCTTTTATCGCCCCTGACAGCAAGGGCGGCTTCTTTCTTCCTCTCCGAAAGGGTCAGAACCCCGATGAGCATGGAATAAATCAACGTAGGGAACAAATAGAACAGATGGTTATCGAGCAGGCTCGACAAGAGCATACCGACTATTATCAGCGCGACGAATATGCGATCGTGAGTGACATCCTTCAAAAAGGATACCACCGTCTGCACCCTATGCACGGCGTACGCCGCAAGCCCTACGATTCCACTGCACGCCATGACCTGCACGACTGTATTATGATACATGATGGGCAAAATATCGGCAAAGCCCGATTGCCCCCACACCCACTGTCTGCGGCTGTAAAAGCCCGCGCCGAACAGCGGATAGTTGAGGAATTTTTCTACGCCGTCTTTCCATATCAATGTCCTGCCGCTGCCCGTTTCCAACGAGTTTGCCAGATTGGAAAACAACTTGAAGAACCACTCGTGCGCAGCCGCGAACGCGATGAGAAAAGCCAAAGCCAATACGCCGAATATCAGCGCGTTTATCAGGCGGGCGTAGCCCTTCGTCCTGATAAGCAGCCAGATCATGCACAGCGCGTATATCAAAGTGCCCATCACCATGACCTGTCGTGACATACACATAAATATCATGAACAGGTTTACCGCGCCCGCAAGGGTGAATATCCAGCCGTGCCTGTATTTTGCGGCGAGATAAAAATTCGCGGGCAGGCACATTATAGCATATAAGCCGAAGTTGTTGTACGTGCCCCAGCCGAAGCGTATTTCCCCGCGGTTAATCACCCCGTCCACAATCAGATTATCGTATGTAATGTAGACGACGGTCAACTCTGTCGCGAGCACGATAAACATGGCGATAAAAGAATAAGCTATTCTCTCGAAAGTCTCCCCGCTCACCTTGATATTTCCGCATGTGAAGCAGAATATCCCCAAAAACAGCATCGCGAGGAAGATCGCATAGACGAGATTCATAACGGTGTAATATTCGGAGAATATCCCGTTCAGCAGCAAAGCCGCGACGAACGCGCACAGTCCGTACAAGACGGGCGTAGGCTTGAACCGCTTGTAAATTATGCTCTCCGTTATCCTCTCCAACGCCCCGCAGACAAGCAGCGAAATTGCGATAATCATCTGCGCGAGTATGTACGGGCGCGTGTAGTAGTCGGCAGGGCTGTCCCAATTTATGGACGGCGTGTTCTTGGATGACACCATCACGCACATCAGCAAAAAGAGGGGAAATATAGGAGAGACGTCCTTGCAGGTGATCATCACGCCCAACCCGCAAAGGCAAACATACCATATCGAAACTATATCCCAACCGAGGTAATAATCCGCGAGTATCACCGCCGCCGAGACGAACGGCAGATATTTGGACGACAAAATTTTCCTCAGAAAGACAACTACTTTATAATCGGACAACCATTCCATGTCTGCAACCCGAAATTATTTGTCTGCGCCCGCATAAAACCGCGGACAAAGAAGGGCTTCCGCCCGTGCGCCTGACGCACTCATAAAAAATACAATATACAAATCAATTATAACGCTCTGTGCTGTTCAAGTCAAGCATAATTTGACTTTTATGGCAAAAGGCGGATGATTTCCCCCGTGCGCTTTACGGGGAAGGGCGCTGTCTGCGCCGTGACGACTTCCACGCGGATGATTTCCGCCGTCGCTTCGCCGCCGTATTGCGAGGGAACGATCGCCTTAACCCCCGCCTTTATCGCGCGGAAAGGCGAAATATACCACCGCTTTACTCCCGCTTCCGCGCCGCTTTTTATCTCCGCAAACGCGTATATAAGTTTGTCGTATTGAGTTATGACCCCGCCGCTCAACGAATGTATCATTTTTTGCCTCCCCTTTTGCCTCCCCGCCTATTTTAGCACTTTAAGCCGCAATTTCAAAGCAATTTGCGAAAGGCGGCGGATAATTTGAAAAGGCGGCGGTTAAAATGATTTACTATGCGCAAAATTTGCGCTATAATTATATTGTTGCAAGTTTTTTCCGAATATAAACGAACCCGCGCATAATCAAAGCCGAAAGAAAGATTTTTGCGGGAAAGACTTCAACCCGATTAAAGCGGAACGTCCGAGGGAAAGATTTGCGGATTTGAAAAGCGGATTTTTGCGGACATCTACTTTGATTTTCAAAAAGCGAATATCTATGCTGACATGGCGGAATTGGCAGACGCGCAGGACTTAGAATTTTTGACGGAAAGAAATTAACACTTAAATTCACAACAAATCCGAAAACTTAACATTTTTATGCTGACATGGCGGAATTGGCAGACGCGCAGGACTTAGAATTTTTGACGGAAAGAAATTAACATTTAAATTCACAACAAATCCGAAAACTTAACATTTTTATGCTGACATGGCGGAATTGGCAGACGCGCGGGACTTAGAATCCCGTCCGCAAGGGTGCAGGTTCAAGTCCTGTTGTCAGCACCAACACCTTAAAAGCGGGGGAAATTCACAAAATTTCCCCCGCCCTGTTATCTTTGGGAAGTAATTGGGAAGTAATTTTCACCTCTTTTTTGCCCAAAATCGGTGTTTTTGTGAGTAGCTTACAGTTTGTAATCTATTTTGTTAATCTCTTGCAATACATACTCTTGCGAGTAGTCTGTATAACCCCTGTCAACCTTTGACGTCTTAACATCGGCGTCGTATTCGTGTCCTACCCACGCCATCACAAGTTCGGGATTACAGCCGCACTCTTTCGCCCTTGTAATGAAAGTATATCGCAGTTCGTGCGTATGTCTGTCCGGAAAAATTCTTTTAACTGCGTCCCTTACGGTATGTCGGCTGGTCGTCCTTGCCTTTTCAATATCAATCAGCGGCATGGCCTTACGCAACATCGGTGAAATGGGAATTTTTCTTATAACCTCCGCATAGCCTTTTCGCGTTTTCTCGGACTTACAATATATGAATTTATCGTCGCAAGTCATAGTCGCCAGCTCGCCCACACGCATACCGGTGTAAAGCAACACTAAAATTGCGGAATTACCCGCATATTGCGGATTGGCTCTGCAAAATTCGATTATAGTCCTTTCATCGGTTTTGGTAAACGCTTTGCCCTTCTTTATTTCGTAGTGGGGCAATGTTACCTTTGACATAGGCGACTTAATTCCGTAGT
>CANREX010000059.1 GCA_947629735.1 uncultured Clostridia bacterium | reverse complement strand
GCTTATCTGCGTTTGGCGGGAGCTTTGTATTGGGAGAGCCCCGAGGCGTTTTCGCTTCGGGGCTCTCCCAATACAAAAGAGGCGGCGAGGTCAAAAAACCTCGCCGCCTCTTTTCATATTCACGTATCCACGTCGCTGTCCTTCATCCCCTCATAATCATCATACTCCACGGGTAGATAACCGACGAGGTCCTTGTAGCGGAGAAAATATTTGTACGCTTCCGAATCGTTCCCGACGGCGAGGTAGTATTCGTACCTCAATTGGGTCAAAATTATAAAGTTTATGTCGTCCTCGGGCAGCTGGGGGACGTCCAAAAACAAGCCCTCGTCCAACTCCCGCATAAGTTTCCCCGAATGTTGAAGTCCCTGAATTTTCAAAATCGCCACCAAAACCTGCGCGGTGGGCTTGTTCGTAATCAACTCCCACGTCACCAAGCCGTCCGTCTTGCCGCTCTTATACTCGAAAGGAACGACGTTTATTATGAACGTGTAGAGCGCGTACGGCAGCACAACGCACAAAAACACAGGCACTGACGGCGCGGCTATCGCGAGCACGCCGAGCACGGTCAGCAGAAAATCGAAGAACAAGCCCGCCGCCGCCGTGACCGCCATTCTCGCCCTCATATGGCGCGAGCCGTACGGGAAGACCTCGACGGAAGAGCTCTTAAAAAGCCTTATCTTAGGCGCTTTTACGCCCATAAGACAGATAAGCCCCACTATCAGGTGCGCGCCCTCGTGCACGAGCTCGTCCGCGAACGCGGCTAAAACGACAAGGATAATATATACGGGTATGGTGACGTACAGCTCTACGCCGTCGAACATAGCGTCCGTACAGAAAAAATATCCGCCTATCGCCGCAGCTATTACGGCGAGGGTCGCCGCAACGCTCGTTACAACGGTATTCTTCATCGCTCTCCCTCTCCTTTATCCTTCGCCTTTATCTTTGTGTAGATATAGCCTTCCAAATTATCGCTTTCGGACACGGTCACGCGCTCCGCGCCGAACTTTTCCATGACCATTCCCATCAGCGCCGCGCCGCCTCCGATGAGGTCTGCGGACGAAGCGCAAATCGTGCTGTTTTTTATCTCTTCGACTGACATCTCCGTCAGCGTGCGGGCAAAGCCGAAAACTTCCTCCCTTGTCAGCTGCGTGCCGTTGAGAATCGAACTGTCGTATTCCCTTATGCCGTGCTTTATCGCCGCAAGCCGCGAAGCCGTCCCGCCGACCGCAAACATGTCCGCGCAAGGCAGGGTGACATCTCCGTACTCTTCTATCTTTTTTGCTATAAAGCGTTTTATCGCCTGCAAATTCCTGCCCGCCGCGTCGAGAATACGGACGGTGCCTACGGCGACGCTCTTGCAATACGCTATCTTTCCGCCGCGGCGGATAATAACTTCCGTACTCGCCCCGCCGACGTCTATAATTCCGCCGTCGCGCCCGCCGAGCGCGCCCGCAAGCCCTATTTCCGCTTCCTTTTCGCCGCTTATTACGTCCACTTCGAGACCGCACAGCGAGCGAACTTTTTCCAAAAACAATTCGGGGTTTTTGCTCGAACGCACCGCCGCCGTGGCAAACGCGAACACCTCTTCCGCGCCGTCGCTTTTCGCCCTTGCGGAAAAGTCCGCCACCGCTTGCGCCGTGCGCAGGCAGGCGTTTTCGCCGAGATACGGGTCGGCGTTCAAGCCCTCGCCGAGACGGGTCGTGCGCATTGCCTTATATAAAGTTTTTCCGTCCGCCCACATTAAAAGGCGAACGGAATTAGAACCTATGTCAATTGCCGCTAATTTCATTTTTTTTATCAATTAAGCGAAGGATAACCCGAGACGTCCTCACCGAGCTTGCCGAGAGCTTCCAAAACTTCGCGGTATTCCTCGTCGTTTTGCAATCTTTCGAGGATATCCTCCGCGTCCTCGTACTTCTGCTCTATGCGGTAGAGCTCTTCGTACAAGTCTTTCTTGCGGTTATTGAGGGCGCTTATCGTCACCAACTGATAGATTATGACGGCGACGATTATGAAAATGAGTATTATGGCGTTTACGGTCACTGCCGCTATTATCTTGTTGCGCTTTTCCTCGCTCATGCTCGCCCTCCTTGTTCCTTTTACACCTATTAAAACTATTATATACTCTTTTTATACAAATTGCAATAATTACATGCAAACTTTTTACATAAATAATTGCGCCGAGGGCGCAGCCTATGAGCATATACAGCCTTAAAGAGTAAAATTCGAACGTGACTGAGATGAAGACGAACATGCCCGCAAAGGCGGCAAAATACAAAATGTCGCAGATAAAAGTGAATATCCTGTCCTTTACGGAGTACGCGCCCTTATCTATTCCGCACACGAAAACGCGGGCGATGTACAGCACCTCGTACACCACCCCGCTGAGCACTCCGCACAACATACAGCAAAGGAATATGAAAATCTGCATTTATCTGAAAAGTTTTTGCTTTAAGCCCGTGGATTTCGCGCTGTATTTAACGCCCGTTATGTTGCCGCTCGCCGAAAACTGACCGTTGCTCTTGGAAAAAGAAGTTATCTTCATCTCGCTGCCCGTGACGTTTATCTTCCCGCCCGCGTACGAGAGGACGAGCTGGCTTGCCGAAAAGCTGTCCACCGTCTGTATGCCAGTCGCCGTTATCCGCTTGCAATTTTCCACGTTAAGAGTGTGCTGTTCGCTCTGTTCCATTTTTGCGCCCCTTAATTGCGTTTTTACTATTTTATTATCTCCCTCCGCCGTTTATGAAAACAGAAATTTTCAAAAGTATATGACAACTACGCGGTTTTACGGTTAAAGTATGGGGTTAAGGGTTAAGGGTTGAGGGTTGAGGGATTGGGGTTGAGGGATTGGGGTTGGGTTGGGGGTTGGGGTTGGGAAAAATGAATGACAACGCCGAGGTTTTGGGATAAAAATGGGCAAAAAAATGCCCGCGCGGCTTTTTAGCCGCGCGGGGAACAGCGTTTTACTGTAAACCTTTCTTTATTTTGGCGTTCGCCTTGGCGCGCAGTTCGCTATCGAGAATCCTCTTTCTTATGCGGATATTTTTGGGCGTTATTTCAAGCAATTCGTCGTCCGCGATAAATTCGAGGCACTCTTCGAGGCTCATCTTCTTGGGGGTGATGAGCCGCAACGCCTCGTCCGAGGAGGACGAACGGGTGTTAGTCAGATGCTTTGTCTTGCAGACGTTTACGTTGATGTCCTCGCTCTTGGGCGATTCGCCTATGACCATACCCTCGTAGACGGGAGTGCCCGCGCCGATAAACAGCGTGCCCCTGCCCTGCGCGTTAAAAAGCCCGTACGTCACCGCTTCGCCCGTTTCGAACGCCACAAGCGAGCCCGTCGTGCGGCGGGAAAGGTCGCCTTTATAGGGCTGATATTCGAAGAACACGCTGTTCATCACGCCCTCGCCCTTTGTAGACGTCAGAAATTCCGACTTGTAGCCGAACAGACCGCGCGCGGGAATGAGAAATTCCAGCCTCGTCCTGCTGCCTATCGCCGACATGTGCAAGAGTTCGCCCTTGCGGTTGCCCATGCTCTGGAACACCGCGCCCGTTGCGCTTTCGGGGACGTCCACTATCAGCCGCTCTACGGGTTCGCACCTGACGCCGTCGATGTCCTTATACATTACGCGGGGCGTGGAAACCTGAAATTCGTAGCCGTCGCGGCGCATTTCCTCTATGAGAATGGAAAGGTGCATTTCGCCCCTGCCGCAGACGCGATAGGAATCCGCCGAACCCGTCTCCTCCACGCGGAGCGACACGTCGCGCAAAAGTTCCCTGAAAAGCCTGTCGTGCAGGTGACGGGTGGTGACGAATTTGCCGTCCTTGCCCGCAAACGGCGAATCGTTTACGGAAAACGTCATCTCCACCGTGGGCTCTGTTATCTTGACGAATTTATGCGGTTCGGGGCAGGTTGGACTGCACACCGTATCTCCTATGTTTATGCCTTCGAGCCCGCTGAAACAGACTATATCGCCCGCCTTTGCGCTCTCCACGGGCACGCGTTCGAGCCCTTCTATCTGATAGAGGTTGACTATTTTGCCGGGCTTGTTCAACTCCCTGTTGTTGTAGTTCGTGACAACCACCGACTGTCCTGCGTTTATCGTGCCCCTCTCTATCCTGCCTATGCCTATCCTGCCGACGTAGTCGTTGTAGTCTATCGAAGAGCACAGAAGCTGCGCCTCGCCGTCCACGTCCGCCTCCATAGGCTGAATGTGCGAGAGAATAGTATCGAAAAGCGGGGTTAAATCCTTGCCCTCTTCGTTCAAATCGAGCGTAGCCGTGCCGTTCCTGCCCGAGCACCACACTACGGGCGACATGAGCTGGTCGTCGGAAGCGTTGAGTTCGAGGAGCAGTTCCAATATCTCGTCCTGCACTTCGTTCAGCCGCGCGTCGGGGCGGTCTATCTTGTTTACGACTATTATCAGCCTGTGCCCCATTTCGAGCGCTTTCTGCACGACGAATCTCGTCTGGGGCATCGGACCTTCCGCCGCGTCCACGAGCACGAGAACGCCGTTCACCATCATCATTACCCTTTCGACCTCGCCCGAAAAATCGGCGTGCCCCGGGGTATCGACTACATTTATCTTTACGCCTTTATAATGCACGGACGTGTTCTTGGCGAGAATGGTTATTCCCCTTTCGCGCTCTATATCGCCCGAATCCATCACCCTTTCGTCCACTTCCTGATTTGCGCGGAATGTGTTGGACTGTTTCAACATCGCGTCCACCAACGTCGTCTTGCCGTGGTCTACATGCGCGATTATCGCTACGTTTCTTACGTCGTCTCTTATCAAAATATTACCTCCGGTATGAAAACCTACCCATAAATTTTAATACCGTTTGCCTTTGTTGGCAACTTATTTTGCGGTTATTTCTCGTAAAATTCGGGCTTTGTCTGCCTGTCGAACAATTTGAGTATCACGTCCATACATTTTTTCGCGCCGTCGCCGCTTTCAAACGGGTTGGAGATGAAGCACGCCTCGTATACCGCGTTGGTGATGGGGAGTTCTATCCCGAACCTGTCGCCGAGCTCTTTCATCGCCTTTGCCGTCATCACACCCTCCGCCAACTTGTCGAATTTATGTCCTTTCGACATCATCTCGCCGTACATTCTGTTGTGCGAGTGGGGAGAAAACAACGTGGTTTCGTAGTCGCCGAGGTGCGCCAAGCCGTAAGCGGAATTGAATTTGCCGCCCATAGCCTGTATCAACGTGCCGACCTCGAACGCGCCGCGCGCCATGAGCGGACCTTTAAGGCTTTGATATCCGCTTCCGTCGAGCACGCCCGCAGCTATGCCGAGCACGTTTTTCGCCGCCGCGCCTATCTCCGTTCCTATTATGTCGTTGCCGTAATAAAAGCGGATGAGATTGCTCTTGAAACTTTCGGCTATCTCCCGTTTAAGCGCTTCGTTATACGCGTCCACGACCATGCAGTTGGGAACGCCGCGGGTGAATTCCTGAATGTGCCCCGGACCTACCCAGACGGCTATTTTATCCCTGTCTATCCCGCTTTCTGTCAAAATTTCGGAAAGCCGCTTGCCCGTGTCTACTTCGATTCCCTTCATGCACAGCACGAATATCTTGTCGCCGACGGGGTGGGACGTCACCTTTGCCATGTACTCCCTAAGCGCCTGCGAACTTATGGAAATTATTATGACTTCGCTTTCTTTGAGCGCGTGAGACAAGTCGGAAGTGAGCTCTATGCTCTTATCGAGGGTGACGTATTCGTTCGCGCCCTTCGCCTTCAATTCGTCGTAAGCCGCCCTTCCCTCTTCTCCGCAGAGTATGACTTTGTTTTTCAGTACGGTAGCCTGATACCACGCTATAAACGAGCCCCATCTTCCGCACCCGAGAACAGATATATTCATAAATTACCCCTAAATTTCCTTTCTTTCCGCAAACGCGCGGGATAACGTCACCTCGTCGGTGTACTCTATCTCCCCGCCTATCGGTATGCCGTGCGCGAGCCGCGTGACCTTTACGCCGAGGGGCTTCAACAGCTTGGCTATATACATCGCCGTAGCGTCGCCCTCGACGTCGGGATTGGTGGCGAGTATTATCTCGCTCACGCCGTCGTCTATGCGGGAGAGCAGCTCTTTTATGCGTATGTCGTTAGGACCTATCCCGTCCATAGGGGAAATCACGCCGTGAAGGACGTGATATACGCCCTTGAATTCGCGCAGCTTTTCCATTGCGATGACGTCTTTGGGCTCTTTCACCACGCAGATGACAGATTTTTCCCTCTTCAAGCATATGTCGCAGGTGTCCGACTCCGAAAAATTGCCGCACACCTTGCAATAGCGCACCTTGCGCTTACATTCCGCAATGCTCTCAGCAAACGCCGCCGCGTCTTCCGCCGACATGTCTATTATCCTGTACGCGTACCTCAGCGCGGTTTTCTTGCCTACCCCGGGGAGCTTCGTAAATTGGTTTACGAGCCTGCCGATAGGTTCTATAAACGTATCCATTGCCACCTCTTTCAGCTTAAATTATCAGAGCAAGCCGTTGAGCGCCCCGAAATTTCCCAAAGGACCCATCTTGGCTTCGTATTCCTTGTCCGCCTTTTTATAGCCGTCGTTAATCGCCGCCATTATCAGATCTTCGAGCATTTCCACGTCGTCCTCGTCGGATAAGTCCACCATTTCAGAAATTTTGCTGCCGAACTCTATCCCGTTTATGACTTTTTTGCCGTTCATGTAGACGACAACCGTCTCGTCGCCTTCCTCGCCGCCGCCCGAAAAGCCGAGGACTTCCATCTCGTCGAGTTCCTTTTCCGCCTGCTGCATCTGTTCCTGAATTTTCTGCGCCTGCTTCATCATGTTCTGCATGCCGCCCGGGTTACCGCCTCTGTATGCCATTTGAAATCACCTCCGAAATTGTTCGCAATAGTTATTTTATTTGAATATCGCTACCCTTGAAATTGTTTCTCAGTTCGCCTAACGCTTTTTCGTACTTGTCGTCGCCGTTTGCCTTTACACGTATGTCGAACGAGAAAACGCCCAGCTCTTGCAGCGCTTCGGCTATATACGCCTTGTTGTCATCGCGGTTGAGCGACTTGCAGACGGCTTCCGTGTCTGCGACGAGCACGAACGTATCGCCGTCGTAAAAGCTGTCCAGATCGGAGCACAGCGAGAACAACACCGCGTTGCGCCTCGTCGTGCGGAAGAGCCTCAACAGTCTGCCGAACGTGGCGTTTTTGTCCGCTTCCGAAAGAGAGCTTACTTTGACATCTGCCGCGCCCCGCTGCTCGAACAGCGTGCCTTGCTCGCCCGATGAACTCTCGCTTGAAGTCTGCGCGGGCTGTCCCGCATTTTGTTGCGCGCTATTTGTTTGCGCGTTGTTTGATTGCGCTTTATTTGTCTGCGCTTTATTTGTCTGCGCGCCCGCGCTTTCGCCGAAAGGAGACGGCGCTTCTTCCTCCGCGAGCAACGCCCCGCGCGTCCGCCCCCTGTTTTCAATTGGGCTTTCCGCCTGCTGTTGCGCTTTTTGGGAAGCTGTATCGCCATTCGTCCGCCCTTTTTCGGGCTGCGCTTCCTCTAACCGTTTCTTTTCCGCGGGCTGTATATCTTCAATCTGCTGTTTTTCCGCGGGTTGCACTCCCTCTGTCTGCTGCTTTTCCGCGGGTTGCCGCGCAGAAATTGCGGGTGCAACGTATGTTTTTGCGCCGCCTGCATTTGCGGGAGCGTATTCTTTTATCTTTACATTAACGCCCTCTTTCACCGCCCTTTCGAGGGCTTCTATCCTCGAAATGAGGGAATCTATATCGTATTCGGCGGCGGGCACGGCGGCTTTCATTATCGCCGTCTCCACCGTTATTCGCCCGTCCACGGCAAAGCGCAGATCGCCCTCCGCCGCCGAAAGAATTTCCGTCGCGCGCAGTATCGCGTGCCCGTCGGCGGCTGTCGATATCTCTTTCAGCGCCTTGAATTTTTCTTCGGGCAAGTTGAGGATTTCCCGCGCGTTGCGGCAGGTCTTTACCACGGCGAGGTTGTTGAAGTATGAAAGCAAATCGCGCAGCAAAACGCCCACGCTCTTGCCCGTGGAGAGCACGTTTTCCGTTGCGGAAAGCGCTTCGCCCGCGTCGCCTTGGGCTATCGCGGCGGCTATCTCCCCTATCGCCTCGAAATCCGCCTTGCCGAGCACCTTGTTGACGTCGTCATAGGTCAGTTTGCCGCGGGAATAGGAAGCGCACATGTCGGCAATCGAAAGGCAGTCGCGCGCGCTGCCGTTGCCCGCCCTCGCTATGGCGGCTACCGCCTCGTCCTCATACTCCTTGCCCGTCTTGTCGAAAACGTCCTTTATAAGACCTTCGAGGTCGCCGAGCGGTATGAGCTTGAAATCGAAGCGCATACAGCGCGAAAGTATGGTTGCGGGTATCTTCTGCGGCTCTGTCGTGGCGAGAATGAACACCGCGTGGCTCGGCGGTTCTTCCAGCGTTTTTAACACGGCGTTGAACGCCGACTGCGTGAGCATATGCACTTCGTCGATGATATATACCTTATATTTGCCGTTTACGGGGGGATATTGCACCTTTTCGCGCAAATCGCGCATTTCGTCCACGCCGTTGTTGGAAGCCGCGTCGATTTCGGATATATCG
>CANREX010000058.1 GCA_947629735.1 uncultured Clostridia bacterium | reverse complement strand
CTTTCGGCAGCTCGAAGTTTATCTGTTCGGCATGCTCTTCTATGTATTCGGCGAGGCAGGGACACGGGCTGATTGTAAATTCCGTCCTGTCGTTTTTGCAGTCGGAAAGCAGCTTGCAAAACGACGCACTCTTCACGGTGGAAGGCGTTGCGAGCACCAAGCACCTCCCGCCCTCGCGCGCGGCAGGTCTCACCGCAGGCTGTATGCCGATTATCGGGAAGGGATACTCCCCGCGCAGCCTATCGACGCAGTTGGATGTCGCCGTGTTACATGCGATAACCGCCGCGGAAAGGTCGATATCCGCCACGAGAGAAAAGGCGTTTTTGACGAGCGCGAAGATTTCATCCGCACTCTTGTCGCCGTACGGCACGTTGTAATTATCGGAGAGGTAATACAGGTTGACGTCGGGCAGAGCGAGAGCGCACTCCTTCAAAAGGTTAAGCCCGCCTATCCCGCTATCGAAAACGGCTATCGAAATATCGCCGCGCTTGCAGTTCTTTTCCATATAATATAAATATTAAAAGAAATAAAATAATATTAAAAAAATTAAAAAACGCATAAAAAACAGTTTACAAGACCGCCGTTTTATGATAAAATCATTCAAGATTTAAGTTGAATACTTCCAAAAAAGGAGAAATGGACGTGCCTAATATCAAATCAGCAAAAAAGCGCACAGTGGTTACGGAAAAGAAAACCGCACAGAACAAAATCATCAAGACCCAGGTCAAGAATGAGATAAAGAAATTCCTTGCAGTGGTTGCTTCCGGCGACAAAGCGGCTGCTACCGCCTTGTTCCCCGAGGTTTGCTCCACTATCGACGGGGCGGTTACAAAGGGCGTACTCAAAAAGAACACTGCGGCTAACAAGAAGTCCGGGCTTGCAAAAAAGCTCAACGCTATGGCGTAAACCGCAAATCACTTTTTAAGTTAAATAAGGGTAAAATTATCTTAGCGCGGAACTTTAAAAGTTCCGCGCTTTCTTGTGTGGGAAAAGACTTACCGCCTCTGAATATCGGTAAAATTGCCCTGTTTTATTGCGATTTTGAGCATATTTATAGTACTATGTCTGTCATAATTGCTGTTTTTATGTTAAAATAAACTATTTTGTTGCGCGACGATTATGCTTGCGCACTGCGTGCAAAACGGCAATAAAGCCTATAAAATTTGCCGCCTTACACTACCGCTTTCGTTAAACTGCGGTAATTTCGGAAACAGTAAAAGCGCTGCGCGCTCTTATTTTAAAGAGCGCGCAGCGCTTTGATTTAGTGGTACTCCCGACGGGAATCGAACCCATAACTAGCCCTTAGGAGGGGCTTGTTATATCCATTTAACTACGGAAGCATTATTTAATTTTATGATTCCCGTCGGCGACGGTAATACTACGCGCTGTCGCGCTTCGTGCGTCCACTTACGTGGGCGGGCGAACCATACCTATCCCTTAACAGGGGCTTGTTATATCCATTTAACTACGGAAGCATTATTCAATTTTATGATTCCCGTCGGCGACGGTAATACTACGCGCTGTCGCGCTTCGTGCGTCCACTTACGTGGGCGGGCGAACCATACCTATCCCTTAACAGGGGCTGTTATATCCATTTAACTACGGAAGCGTTATTCAATTACTATAAATATTATAGTGCAATTTTTATTTGCTATATTATATTACAACTAACCGTCGCAAAAATCAAGTCATTTTAAACGCATAACGCCAAATTACTTAAAGCGTTTTTTGCCCGTGATTTCCACCACCGTTATTTTATAGACCGCGACGAGACCGCTCAAAACGCAATCTTTGGCAGAACCCTCTTCGCCGCAATGAGAGAGCAACAGTTTTATGCCATGCTCGGCGTCGTCACCCGTCACTCTCTCCGCATATCCGAAGCCTATAACGCTGAGATAATCGGCGGTTACGCTCTTTTCGGTCTTTACGTATCTGTTAAGAATGTCGCACTCGAAGCAAACGGCGTCGTTTTTGGCGATTAAGTCCACCTTCTTCCCCTCTTTCGCGCAGTGAAAGTATATGTAAAGCCTACCGCCTGCAACCTCCCAGCCGAATGAAAGCGGCACAACGTAGGGATATTTTTCGTCGTGCAAGCCCAGCCTTATCGTTTGGCACGCGTCGAGCACGTCGATTATCTCGTCAAAATGCGTTATTTCCCTGTCGCTTCTCCTCATTTTATCACCTTTTTGCGCGTTATTTCGCGCTAAGCTCTTCCGCAAGCGCGGAAATCTGCGCCCTGCTTTCGTCGTTCAAAGCCGAGCGAATCTTCACGCAATTTTCCGCAAAGACTATATTTTTGCTCTTTTCGAACTTAGCCTGCATTGTGCGGGCGGCGACGGGCGCCCAGCTGCCATTCTCCATAAACGCCACAACGCGGTTGCAGTAGTTGCGCTCGGTCAGGCAGTCTATGAATTCCCTCATGGGCGGGAAAATATCGGCGTTATAAGTGGTCGTTGCGAATACGACTGCGGAATATTCAAACGCCTTTGCAATCAAATTCGTGCGCTCAGCCGCGGCGACGTCATAAATCTCATATTTTACGCCCTTTTCATCAAGTTTGTCCGCCAAATACTCGGCGGCAGCCTTTGTGTGCCCGTAAACCGACGTGTAGGCGATGAGCACGCCGCGCACTTCGGGTTCGTACGCCGCCCACTTGGAGTAAAGTCCGATATAGCGGTCGAGCCCCTTATCCAAAACCGGTCCGTGCAGCGAACATATCCTCCCGATTTCAAATGCGGACAGCTTTTTAAGAAGCGACTGCACCTGCACGCCGTACTTGCCAACTATCGCGTAATAATATCTGCGCGCCTCGTTTTCCCATTCCTCCTCATGGCAATTCGCGCCGAACTTCCCGAACGCGTCCGCCGAAAACAGCGTCTTTGTCGCGCTTTCGTAAGCCGTCATAACCTCGGGCCAGTGCACCATGGGCGCAAAGACAAAGGTCAGTTCATGCTTGCCAAGCGACAGCGTTTCGCCGTCTTTCACGACGACCCTGCGCTCGGCGTAGTCCGTTCCGAAAAATTCTTGAAGCATTACGAACGTCTTTGCGTTTCCGACGACTTTCGCCTCGGGATATCTTTGCGTAAATTCGTAAATATTTGCCGAATGGTCGGGCTCCATGTGCAGCACGACGATATAGTCGGGGGCGCGCCCGCCGAGAGCTTCGCGCACGTTTTTGAGCCATTCAGCCCCGAAATGCGCGTCCACGCTGTCTATTACGGCGCACTTTTCGTCCTTTATCACGTACGAATTGTAAGCCATGCCGTGCTCCACGGGCAAAATGCCTTCAAACAGTCTGATATCCAAATCGTCCACGCCGACATAATAAATTCCGTTGACAACCTCTTTCATAATCACTCCCGAAACCGCGCAAAGATGAAAAACTCTCCCGCGCGGAAATCAAATTCATTATAGAAAATTTTAACGATTACAGCGCATCGTATACCGAAAGCTCGGTGGAAATCGCCTTGATTTTCAGTGATATCCACTTAGTTTTCGCGGCAAACCATGCGTTAAATAGCGCGGCAAAGGCGCAAAACAACCTGCCGCAGCCGATTTATATACCGAAAACAGGGCCTCGGGTGACCCCGAAGCCCTGAACGCTTTTGTGAGCCGTTACTTCAATTCGGCAAAGTATTTGATAGTCCTTACCATCTGGGAAGTATACGAATTTTCGTTATCGTACCAAGATACGACTTTGACCAACGTCGTGCCGTCGCCGAGGGGCATGCACTTCGTCTGGGTTGCGTCGAACAGCGAGCCGTAGGTGATGCCGATGACGTCGCTGGAAACGATTTCATCTTCCGTATAGCCGTAGGAAGCGCTGGAAGCCGCCTTCATTGCCGCGTTTACGCTCTTTGCGTCGATTTCGCCCTCGCATACCGCAATGAGCTGGGTAAGCGAACCGGTGGGAACAGGCACGCGCTGTGCGCAGCCGTCAAGCACGCCGTTGAGCTCGGGAATAACCAGACCGATAGCCTTTGCCGCGCCCGTGGAATTGGGAACGATATTTACGGCAGCAGCCCTCGCCCTTCTCAGATCGCCCTTGCGGTGAGGTCCGTCGAGAACCATCTGGTCGCCCGTGTAAGCGTGGATAGTCGTCATATAGCCCTTCTTGATCTTGCAGAGCTTGTTGAGCGTTGCAGCCATGGGTGCAAGGCAGTTGGTCGTGCAGCTCGCTGCGGAGATAACCGTGTCGGTGGGTTTAAGCGTATCTTCGTTTACGCTGTATACGATTGTGGGAAGGTCGTTGCCCGCAGGTGCGGAAATAACGCATTTCTTTGCGCCCGCCGCGATGTGCGCGGAAGCCTTTTCTTTGGATGTATAGAAGCCCGTACATTCGAGAACCACGTCTACGCCTATCTGTCCCCAAGGGAGATTAGCCGCGTCCTTTTCCGCGTAGATCTTGATTGCCTTTCCGTTTACCGTGATGCTGTCCTCTCCCGCAACTACGCTGTCGGCATACTTATATCTGCCCTGTGCGGAATCATACTTTAAGAGGTGCGCAAGCATTTTAGGGCTTGTCAAGTCGTTGATAGCCACGATTTCATAACCTTCTGCATCGAACATCTGTCTGAAAGCGAGACGACCGATACGTCCGAAACCGTTGATAGCAACTTTTACATTTGCCATAATAGAATTCCTCCGAATTAAAAATATTCTTTTCGCTAAGATTATATCAAATTACTTTTTGCAAGTCAACAAAATATCAAAATCTTTAAACTTTAATTTACGCTTTAACATATATTTTGCGTTCAAAGGCGCGTGGCGCAACAAAACTTGGTATATTCTGCGCGAAAATGACAATAAATTTTGAAAATACACTTGAAATTTACGGCGTTTTGAATTATACTTGAAAGGTAAATAAAATTTTGTTTACAAAAATAATATTTTTTATGATAATCGGAGGTAATTATGGCATTGGTTTCGGCAAAGGAAATGCTTGAAAAAGCAAGGGACGGCAAGTACGCGGTTGGTCAGTTCAATATAAACAACCTCGAATGGACTAAATCCATACTTCAAACGGCGGAAGAGCTGAAAGCTCCCGTTATTTTGGGCGTTTCCGAGGGCGCGGGCAAATATATGACGGGCTTCAAAGTAGTCGCGGATATGGTCAAGGCTATGATAGAGGAAATGAAAATAACCGTTCCCGTAGCTTTACACCTCGACCACGGCACATACGAAGGCTGCTACAAGTGCATTAAGGCGGGCTTCTCTTCCATCATGTTCGACGGCTCTCACTTCCCCATCGAGGAAAACGTCGAAAAGACGAAAGAGCTCGTGAATGTCACCAAACAGCTCGGGCTGTCGCTCGAAGCGGAAGTCGGCGCGATAGGCGGCGAAGAAGACGGCGTTATAGGCAAGGGCGAATGTGCCGACCCCGAAGAATGTAAGAAAATCGCAGACCTCGGCGTGACAATGCTCGCCGCGGGCATCGGCAACATTCACGGCAAATACCCCGCAAATTGGGAAGGGCTCAGCTTCGAAACGCTCGCCGCGGTAAAGGCAAAGGTCGGCAACATGCCCCTCGTACTCCACGGCGGCACGGGTATTCCCACCGAAATGATCAAAAAGGCGATATCCCTCGGCGTTGCCAAAATCAACGTCAATACCGAATGTCAGCTCGCTTTCCAGGAAGCGACGAGGAAGTACATCGAGGCGGGCAAGGACTTGCAGGGCAAGGGCTTCGACCCCAGAAAGCTCCTCGCGGACGGCGCTGCCGCAATCAAGGCTACCGTAAAGGAAAAGATGGAGATATTCGGCTGCATAGGCAAAGCCTGAAATTAAAATACATAGATTAAATTCATGCGACAAGGCGCATAAAATGCCGTCCGCCCTTATATTATGGGGCGGACGGTTATTTTTACTGCAAAAATACTCATACTATCGGGTATGAAAAGAAAATATTACCTCTTGCTGCTCCTTTTCGCGACGGCGTGCGTGTTTTTATGCGCGTTCACGTTTGACAAAGATTCGTCGCTTAAAGATCTGACTCACCCCTATATAAACACTTACGAATGTACCGCGGCGAGGCTGGGGAATGAGGACCTCCTCGAACAGTACGAATATTTCAGGATAACGCTGCTCGACGAGAAAGAGTTGGAAGTGAGTTTCAAGCGCAAAAGGTTCGGCAAAAAGCATATTTACAGGTGCAACTACACGTTCAACCCCAAGACGCGTGAGCTGAGCGCGGAATTGGGAATTTTGGGTTACAGGTTTAAGCAGACGACTAAGATTTCCAACGGCAAATTCACAATAAGCATGCCCGTGTTCGGCAAGCCGCTTTTGATGAATTTCGCGGTAAAATAGCGCAAAATCCGCAATAAAAAACCGCCGAAGAAATTACTCCGACGGTGAAATTTATCAAATTGTATGAAGTTTAACGGCAAACCAAAAAATTTATTCGTTGGAAGTTTCGGGGTCGTAATGACCGACAACCACATTGCTGTGCGTTTCCCCGATGGGTTTGAAGCGGGAAAGTTCGTCCTCTTCCCCCTCGTCCTCATCGCCCCCGAAAACGTCGTCGAAAGTGACTTGCTTCGCGCTGTCTGAGCGAGAGCCGCGGGCGTATAAATCGCCGTCGTAAAAGGCGATGTCGTATTCCATTTTGGCGATATTCTTGTCGCCGTACGTCTTGGAAAGTTCCTTTCTGATGTCCGAATTGCGCCTCCACCCCTCTATGCTCGCGAGCATGAGCGCTAAAAGCAAGACGACGAACACCCCTCCGGCGCACACAAATAAAATGTACAAGGGTTCCATGCTTTTATTTTACTATCCTTTGCGCCGTTTGTCAACTTCTGCCGATAAATTGCGAAAAAAGCGCGCATTTTCAAGTCAAAAAGACATCTGCCCTGCGTTTTCAAATGTAATTTAACCGAAAAAGCAAGTGGAAATCAAACGGCTTCAAACGCCATTATGACCGACAAAGCAAAATATTATTCCGCGCCCACATAATATACGGCGCAAAAAAGTATAATATCACGATGAAAAAAATTATGTTTTGCGGCGGTGGCAGCGCCGGGCACGTTGTGCCGAATATCGCCCTTTACGAGGACTTGAAGGATAAATCCGAGGTCGCGTACCTCGGCACTCCCGCCATTGAAAAGAGCATTTGCGCCCAATACGGCATACCTTTTTATGAGTTCGAAGGCGTGAAATTGGTGCGCGGTAAGCTGCTTTGCAACCTTAAAATACCCTTCAAACTGCTTAAAAGCTATAAAAAATGCCTCGAAATTCTGAAAGAGAGCGAGCCCGACCTGCTGTTTTGCAAGGGCGGCTACGTGTGCCTGCCCGCGGCTTATGCGGCGGCTAAGCTCAATATACCAGTGCTCACGCACGAATCGGACATCTCCGCGGGGCTGACAAACAAACTCATAGCCAAAAAATGTGAGAGAGTGTTGACGTCCTTCCCGCAGACGGCGGAAAAATTCAAAAACGGCGTTTACACGGGCTCGCCCATGCGGAAATCGCTCTTTTCGGTTGATAAACTCGCTGCGAAAGAGAAAATGGGGCTCGATTTGCGCCCCACCGTCCTCGGTTTCGGGGGCGGCAGCGGCTCGGAAAAGATTAACCGCGCGCTCAGGGAAATACTGCTGGGGCTTTGCGCTAAGTACAACGTTGTCCACATTTGCGGCAAGGGAAACCATGCCGACTGTCGGATAGACGGCTATAAACAGATTGAATTCACCAAGGATATGGGACTGATTTACGGGTGTGCGGACTACGCCGTGTCAAGGTGCGGCTCAAACTCCGCAAACGAGCTGATTGCGCTGAAAATTCCCACGCTGTTTATCCCGCTTGCGGGGGCGAGCCGCGGCGACCAGACGGAAAACGCCGAATATTTCAGGAAAAAAGGGCTTTGCCGCGTTCTGGCGGAAAAAGAACTCTCCCCGCAAACGCTTAAAACGGCAATCGACGATTTGATAGCAGACGACAAATTAAAAGCCGCCCTCGCGCAATCGTGCGTCAAGTGCGGCAACAACAATATCGAGAATGAAATACAGCGAATTATCAACCGATAATTCCTTCGATAAGCACTTTAAGTCCTATCGCGACGAGCACCAAACCGCCCAAAATTTCGGCAATGCACGCCTTTTCGGCGAACAGCTTGCCGATTTTTTTGCCCAAAATCAACCCGCCGAGGCTGATAAGGAATGTAACTACGCCGATTATCGCGACAAACCCGAACACGTTCCCGTTGGTTATGCCGTTCATGGAAAGCATGCTTATCCCGACCGCCAAAGCGTCGATACTCGTCGCGACTCCCTGCAAGAGCACTTCGCCGTAATTAAATTTCTTGGGTGAGAATTGCTCCTCCCCGCTCCGCAACTCCTTTATGCCGTCGAAAATCATCTTTCCGCCTATAAACAGCAATAACCCGAAAGCTACGTAGTGATCAAACGAATCTATGTATTGAATAAAGAGAGTGCCGAGGAAGAACCCCGCAAGCGGCATAGCCGTCTGAAACAGACCGAATGTTATGGGAATCGAAACGGCTTTGCCCTTTCCGATATCGCCATAGCACATTCCGTCCGTCACGGACACCGCGAACGCGTCCATAGCGAGCGATATACCGAGAAGAATAATCTGTAAAACCAACAACCACATACGAATTATATTATAATATATTTACTTCATTTTGTAAACATTTTAACACAGTTAAAAAATATCTAATTAACAAAAAGAATTCCACCGTGGTTGCGGGTAAAACGCAAAGCGGCGTAGGCTTGTTTGCCTGCGCCGCTTTGTTGGTTGAGGTGACGGGACTTGAACCCACGACCTTCTGGTCCCTAACCAGACGCGCTACCAAACTGCGCTACACCTC
>CANREX010000057.1 GCA_947629735.1 uncultured Clostridia bacterium | reverse complement strand
GAAGGTATACCTTCGAGTACTCCATTATAGAGGGCGAAAACTGCGATTCCCGCCACGCCGCGGAGCTCATAACGCTGTTGAAGGGCAGACCCTGCCACGTCAATTTGATACGCCTCAACGAGGTAAAGGAAAGGCGGCTCAAATCGATAGACGACAAGCGCGCTTACGCCTTCCTCGGCATGCTGGAAAAGGGCGGACTCTCGGCGACGCTGCGCAGGCAGATAGGCGCGGATATAGGCGGCGCATGCGGACAACTACGCGCTTCATTTTTAGACGGTAAAAATGGCGGCGCGAACGACTCATCGGGCGGCGAGACGGCGGAAGATGCGGGAGAATAACAGCCCGTAAAAAGGCGGGCGCGCGTAAAACGACGCGTAAAACAACGCAAAATTTTGCAGGCGTTCGGCGCTCATAATCGGGCGTACGATTTGCCGAAAAGCCAATTAAACGGGCAATATATGGGGGTCTACGCGGGTAGACGTCCTCAAAACGAGCCTATAAACGGCTATAAATCACAGCGAAAGCGGGCTTAAAAAGCCGACATGATTTCAACAAAAAAGACAGAGGAGAAAGAGCATGATAAAGATAGCGCCATCGATACTTTCCGCCGATTTTTCGGCTATGGGCAAGGCGGTCAAAGCGATAGAGGAAGGGGGCGCGGACGTCGTCCACTGCGACGTGATGGACGGCAGCTTTGTAGAGCCGATAACCTTCGGCGGGCAGATGGTGAAAAATATCCGCCCGCTCACCCGCCTTACGATAGACGCGCACCTGATGGTGGAGCACCCCAAGACGCAGATAAAATTCTTCGCGGACGCGGGCGCGGACGTAATAACCGTGCATTGCGAGGCGTGCGAAAAGATATCGAAGAGCTACCTTGCGGAGACGCTCGAACTGATAAAATCGTACGGCGTGAAGTGCGGGGCGGCGGTCAATCCCGACGGCGGCGCGGAAAAGCTGTACGACGTCCTCCCGCTGTGCGACATGGCGCTCGTCATGTCGGTGTTCCCGGGCTACGGCGGACAGAAATTCATGCCCGAAACGCTCGAAACGGTGAGAAAACTTCGGGCGCGGGCGAAAGAGATAGGCAAAGGCGACATGGATATAGAGATCGACGGCGGAGTGAACGCGCACAACGCGGCGGAAATACGCGCGGCGGGGGCGAATGTGCTCGTGGCGGGTTCAGCCGTTTTCGGCTCTTCGAACGTCGCCGCGGCGATACGCGCGATAAGGGGAGAAAATTGAAGGGCATACTGCTTTTGAACGGCGACCCTTTCGAGGGCGAAATAGACGACGGCGGCGCGATAGTGTACTGCTGCGACGGCGCGTACGGCTGGGCGAAAGGTAGGGTGCGCATAGACAAAAACGTCGGCGACTTCGATTCGCTCGCTTATATTCCCGACCCGCCGCCCGAAAAAATCTATCCGTCGGAAAAGGACTTCACCGACGGCGAGATAGCGCTTTCGGCGCTTTTGAAGGCGGGCGTTGACGAGATAGAAATTTACGGCGGCGCAGGGCGCAGGGAAGATCACTTCCTCGGCAATCTGCACCTTTTGTACAGCGCGCATAAGCGGGGCGTTGCGGCAAAGATGATAACCTCGCGCTCGGTGATTTTCCCCGCGGGCGGGAAGGTGACCTTGAACAACTTGAAGGGCGCGACGATTTCCGTGTTGCCCTTCGGCGGTGACGTGCATATAATGGGTAGTACAGGGCTGAAATATCCCTATCCGGAAAAGCTCGCATACGGCTCATGCCGCGGGATTTCCAACGTCGCGATAAGCGATTGCGCCGAGGTCGAGACGGGCGGGGGAGAGGTCGTCCTGATAATAATCAACAGGGGTGAAGTATGACCGTAATATGCGTTAAGCCGCCCAAACCCGTCAGGGCGATTTTAAGGCTGTTCGTCCGCAAATGAAGTATATCGACATGCACTGCGACAGCGTGACCGCAGGCTGTAATTTGCGCGGCGATACCGCGCTTTCTTCCTGCTGCGTCAACGCGCGCAAATTGGCGGAAGCGGACTGCTTCGCCCAGTGTTTCGCAATATTCACAGAAGGCAAAAACGCCGCCGGAGATTTCGAAAAATTTTCGGCGTTTTATTTTGCCATGCTCGCCCAAAACCCCTCGTTGACCCCCGCATATTGCCTGTCGGATTTGAAAAACGCCGAAAACGCCGGTAAAATCGCGGCTATTTTAACGGTGGAAAACGCGGGCTTTTTAAAGGACGTTTCGGGATTTTCCCGTCTGAAAGAAATGGGCGTTAAAATGCTCTCGCTCGTGTGGAATTTCCCCAACAAATTCGCCCGTCCCAACTTTTGCGGGGACGAAAAATTTTTGCGAAAAAGGGAGAGCCGCGGGCTTACAAAAGAGGGCAAGCAGGCTGTGCGGGAGCTCAACCGTCTGGGGATAATCATCGACGTTTCGCACCTCTCCGACGGCGGGGTGGAGGACGTTCTGAATATCTCGAAAAAGCCGATAGTCGCAAGCCATTCCGACGCGTGCGCAGTGACGCGCGTCTCCCGCAATCTGACAGATTCGCAGCTCAAAAAAATCGCGGACGGCGGCGGGATAGTCGGGCTGAATTTTTCAAAGACTTTTTTGGGCGGCGATAGCTTTTCCCGCGTGCTCGCCCATTACAGGCACATGGCAAACGTCGCGGGCGAGGACTGCCCCGCATTCGGGAGCGACTTCGACGGAATCGCGCGCTATCCCCGCTTAGCCGACTGCACCGCCATGCCCGCGCTCATAAGCTATTTTGAAAAGCACGGGGTGAAGGGCGGCGCGCTCGAAAAACTCTGCTACGGCAATTTCCTGCGCGTTTTCAAAGACGTCGTCGGCTGAATAAAACCGCTCAACCCGCAAACAAAAAAACCGCCGAACCGCAAAACCGCAAAGGCAAAGGGGAAGTCAACCTACAATCCGCCGAAAATGCAAGCGGAAGTCACGGACAAGCAAAGCGGACGTCAACAAAAGACAGACCGCGAACAAACATAAATTGCTGGCGGGTCTGCAAATGGGGCGATATTTCTTGCCATACGCCGCGCGATATGATACAATAAACTTATGAAACTTATGAAAAAGGCGGCAAGTCTTGTTTTGTCCGCCGCGATGATTTCGGCAGCGGCGGCAAGTTTTTCCGCGTGCGGCGGGGTAGCGGTAGTAAACTACGAACTCTCCGAAGACGGCACGCACTATATAGTCAGCGGCGTTTCGGGCGACAAAAACGCGCTTAGAAGTTACGATATCCCCGCGACGTATTCAGAGGAAGAGGGCGGGGAACTTCTGCCCGTCACCGAGATAGGCGACGACGCGTTCAGGGGCTGTATTTATCTTTCGAGCGTCACCCTGCCCTACGGCATAGAAAAAATCGGCGCACGCGCGTTCATGATGAGCGGGCTTGCGCACTTCACCATACCCGAAAGCGTGACGTCGATAGGTTACGGCTCGTTCGGCTCGTGCAGCGTTTTGGACGAGATAATCATTCCCGCAAGCGTGACTACAATCGAGCCGTACGCGTTCGCCTACTGTTCGGGGTTGAAGAACGCGGAAATCTACGCCTCGATAGAGGATTTGCCCTACCGCTCGTTCGCGAATTCCTACACCGTGCACGCGGGGAATTTATATACGTCCACCTGCTTAAAGACGGTGACCATCTCCGCGACGGTCAGAAAGATACACGTTTCCGCCCTCGACGGAAATTTGTTGGAGGACATATATTTCCTCGGCAGCGAGGAGCAGTGGAATGAGCTTTACTTCTACGAGGTCGTCGAACAACCCGCCGAAAACGAGGGCGAAGAGCCCGTTCGGGAGGAAGTAAAGCATGATAAGAGCGAGGTTTTGAATGGGGTGAGGGTGCACTTCAACGGGGATTAGTGGAAAGGGCGGCGAGGTTCTACCCTCGCCGCCTTTTGTGCGAAGGGGCGGGCGGAGAATTTTCTCCGCCCGCCCCTTCGCACGCTACCGCGTAAACGCATATAAGCGTCGCAATACTGTGTCAAGCTCCGCGCCGCCTTGGTCGTTTACGTCTATGTAAACTCCCTGCGGTCGGTGCTCGCTTTTCTTGTCTTGCTTGCTTCTCTGCGTTTATAGACTTCGTAATTGCAAGATATCCGAGCGTTTGCGTAATAATTACAGCTCCCGCAATTTGTAAATTGTGTGCCGCGTTTTTAAAAGCTGTCATTTCGACCGATTGAGAGCGCAACGCGCTCGATTGAGTGGAGAAATCTTATGGTGGTGGTAGGGAGTTGCGTTGAAACGGCTTTTCCACTAAATTCTATCAGATTCTTCGACTGCGCTAACGCTCCGCTCAGAATGACAGCGGGGGGGGTTACGCCCTTGGGCAGAATGACACCGCATTATGTCACCCTGAGCGGAACGAGCCGTAAGGTGAGTGCAGTCGAATGGGTCTGGCTGGGGTATGATACTTTGTCATTCCGAGCTTGCCGAGGAATCTGGCTGGGGCATGGCGCATAAGAAATTCCAAAAGCGCAATAAAATACTAGATTCTTCGACTGCGCTAACGCCCTCGGGCAGAATGACAGTAAGGGGGCTTTCGCCATAGCTCAGAATGACAGCAGGGGGGTACGCCCTCGGGCAAAATGGCATTAAAAAACCCGCACTTGTGCGCAAAAACCGTCCGCCCGCGCACAAAAACCCGCACGTGCGCGTATAATAAGTCCGTTCTCAAAAACCGTCCGCCCGTGCAAAAAACCGCCCATGAGCACGCACAAAAAAAGGCGTCCGCGCAAAAATTTGCGCGGACGCCCGACATTTTATTGTGAATTTAAGCCCTTTCCACGGTTTTAAGGCAACGTGCGCAAACGTAATCGTTTACTATCTTGCCCTCTGCGTTAACGTAAGAAACCTTCTGTACGTTTACCTTAAACGTCCTTCTCGTCCTTCTCTTGGAATGGCTGACATTGTTGCCCGACAACTGACCCTTGCCGCATACGCTGCATACTCTGGACATATTATTACCTCCCTTCTCTTACGGTTATTTTCATCAAATTCAAGGCTGAAAAACAAGCCGTTTTTATCGAATAGCTGTAACACTATAACACGGCGCGGGAAAAAAATCAAACAAAAAACGGGCGAAAAGCAAAAAATTTTAATATTGTCCGCAAAAAATTGCTTTTAATTGAACGGTCGGCGCGGCGGACGTCGTCACTCGTTTTATACAGTAGGGCGTCCACGACGCTAAATAAGAGGACGTCTGCAAATTATCCCCCATAAACGCGAAAGGCGTATAATATTTTTCAAGCAAGAGGACGTCTTAATTCCTTCAAGCATAAGAAAGTCTTAAAAAACGCCTTGCATGCCCTAAAAAACGCCACGTATAAAAGAATTTTGCTCAGGTTGGGGCAATATGCTTGCAAAACGCAAAAAAATGCGTTAAAATCTATTTAATGGGCAGTGTAATCTGTCCGAAGGAAGCTGATATGTCGGTAAGTACAAGCAACGTATACGGTAAAATATCGATAACCGATTCCGCCATCGCCAAGGTGGCGGTCAATGCCGCGCTCGAATGTTACGGCATTGTCGATACTGTCGCCCGCCGTTTTACCGATTCCCTTTCGGAGCTTTTCAAAAAGCCCGCGGGCGGAAAAGGCGTAAAGGTTGTGACCAGCGGCGACAGAATTTTCATAGACGTATTCGTTATAATAAAGTACGGAGTGTCCATAAACGCCGTGGCGGAAAGTTTAAAAGAAGCGATAAAATACAAGGTTGAAAAGTTCACGGGCATGATAGTAGACACCGTGAACGTCAACATCATAGGCGTCAAACTTTAATGTTCACAAAAAGATAAAATGCTTTTTGTGACTTGTTTTTTTTGACGGATGTCAACTTTTTTCATCAAAATACACTTTCAAAATATATATACCGTGTGCGCGCGTTTGGGCGCGCAAGGGGCTTGAAATCGCCGCGCTTTTGCGGCAGCCCGAAACATAAAGAGGAGTTTTATGCAGAAAACCGTAAACAGCGCCGAATTCCGCAAAATGGTTGCGTCCGGCGCGAGAATGCTTGAATTGAACAGGGCGAAGGTGGACGCGCTCAACGTCTTCCCCGTGCCTGACGGAGATACCGGAACAAATATGTCGCTGACTTTACAGTCGGCAATTAAAGAGATGAACGCCTGCACGTCTAACCGCTTTCAGGAAATTTGCGACGCCGTTTCAAAGGGCGCGCTGCGCGGGGCGAGGGGCAACTCCGGCGTCATTTCTTCCCAGATTTTCAGGGGCATTTGCTCCGTATTGAAGGACTGCAACCAATCTTTCGACACAAAGACGTTCGCGAAGGCGCTCGAAGCGGGCACGAAGGTCGCGTATTCCGCGGTCTCCATTCCCAAAGAGGGCACGATACTCACGGTAGTGAGAATGATGAGCGAGGCGGCGCCCAAGCTCGCTTCCAAAAACCGCGATTTTGCGGACTTCCTGCGCTCGGTCATAGAGGTGGGCGACGAAGCGCTGGCAAAGACGCCCGAACTCTTGCCCGTACTCAAAAAGGCGGGCGTCGTGGATTCTGGCGGCGTCGGGCTGATGACCATCATGCGGGGCTTCCTCGCGGCGCTCACGGGCGAGGACATCGGCACGGACAGCATACCCACGGAATCGCAGGCTGAGGCGAAAGAGCCCGACTTCGACGACAACTCGGATATAATCAACCTCGATTTGGGCGAGATAGAGTTCGCTTACTGCACGGAATTTTTCGTAATACACTTAAAGCCCCAGACGACTCTCGCGGACATCGACAAGCTCAAAGAAAAACTGATGAGCATAGGCGATTCGGTCATCTGCATAGGCGATCTGGAATTCATAAAGGTGCACGTTCACACCAACACCCCCGGCATCGCGCTCACGTACGCGCTCGAACTCGGCGAACTCGACAGGCTGAAAATCGAGAATATGCTCGAAGAGAACAGGGAACTCAAAGCCAAGCTCGAAGCCGAGAAAAAGGAGATGGGAATGCTCGCCATCTGCGCGGGCGAGGGGCTTGCGGAAATCTTCAAAGATCTGATGGTAGACAGGGTGATAGAGGGCGGACAGACGATGAACCCCTCCGCGCAGGACATAGCGGAAGCGGTCATGAAGATAAACGCGTCCAACGTGTTCGTATTCCCCAACAACTCCAACATAATACTCGCGGCGGAACAGGCGAAAGGGCTTGTCACCAACCGCACGATACACGTAATACCCACGAAAAACGTGCCGCAGGGCTTTGCGGCGGCGCTCGTGTTCAACCCCGAAGCGAGCGTGCCAGAAAACAAGACCAACATGACGCACGCGCTGGATAACGTCGCGGCTGGTCAGGTCACATACGCGGTGCGCAACACCACCATGAACGGCTTCAAGCTCAAAGAGGGCGACATCATCGGGCTCAACTCCAAAAAGATACTCGCCAAGGGCAGCGACATAGAGGAGACAACCCTCGCGCTTATCAAGGCGATGAAGAACAGCGAGCACGAGATGATAACCCTTTACTACGGCGAGGGCGTGACGGAAGAGGACGCGGAACAGCTCGCCGCCAAGGTGGGCGAAGCCTTCCCCGATTGCGACGTGGACTACCACTACGGCGGTCAGCCCGTATATTATTATATGGTTTCGCTCGAATGATTTCCCGCCGATAAACGACGGCGCGCCGATTAAAATAAAGGTTTGCGGCAGGGTTTAAAATTCCCCGCAAAAGGCGCGGAAAGTCCGATTTAAAACGGCGGCGTTTGGCGGCAGGGGGCTTACAATAAAGCCTTTGAAAAGTCGGTAAAAAGGGCTGAATGAATATGAAAGACGGCGGGATATACCCGTTTGAAGGTTTTAAGGGAGGCGGTCGTGCTTCCCTTAAATTTTAAAGATTTATGCGACTGACGGATCTGAAATACGTCTCCGAGAAGAAGGAAAAACAATTCAATAAATTGGGCGTGCACACGCAGGAAGAGCTTATTCGCTATTTCCCGCGCGACTATCTCGATCTGACAAAGACGCGCGACTTGGGCGAGGCGTATCACAACGAAATGGCGCTCGTGCTGTGCGAGGTGCTGAACGTGGAAGTTAACCGCTACGCCCGCCGTCCGTACGTCAAGGCGCTGTGCAGGCAGGGCGATTATCTCTTTCAGGTCATATGGTTCAACCAGCCGTACGTGGCGGCAAAGCTGGCGCTCGGCGATTATTTTTTCTACGGCAGGGTGCAAAACAGATACGGCATGGGCGCGTCGATGGTCAACCCGACGTTCGAAAAGGCGGACAAGGTGAAAAACCTTAAAGGCATAGTGCCCGTCTATCCGCTGACGGAGGGACTCACGCAGGGCGCGGTGAGGCAGGCGGTGAGGCAGGCGCTTTCAAACGTGGAAGTGCAGAGCTTCGTGCCCTATCCGCTCATCAAAAAGTACGCGCTTTCAGACTTGCGCACGGCGTACTTCAAAATACATTGCCCGACCTCGCAGGAGGACATTGCGCTCGCGGGGGAGAGGATAGCGATAGAGGAATACTTCCTGCTCGTCTCGGCGTTCAGGCTGATAAAGGGGGATAAGCAGATAGCGAGGAGTTCCCGTTACAGCGTGACGGAGGGCGAGGCGGCGGAGTTTTTGCAGCGCTTCCCGTTCGAGTTCACAATGGGTCAGCGGCGCGCGATAAAGGAGATTTTGGACGATTTACATTCTCCCACCGTGATGAACAGGCTGTTGCAAGGCGACGTCGGCTGCGGCAAGACGGCGGTCGCGGCGGCGGTGATCTATTACGTCGCCAAAAACGGCAGACAAAGTACTCCCCAGGCCACACAGTGGAGCTTGGGAAGATAGCCTTCCATTATGTGCATGGCATATGTGCTTTGTGTTACACCAAAGACAAGAGCAAAAACACAGGAAAGCAATATCAGCTTCTTTTCATTTTTTGTCATAATTATCCTCCTTATATTTTTTCAGAAAAAAAAGTGCCCT
>CANREX010000056.1 GCA_947629735.1 uncultured Clostridia bacterium | reverse complement strand
GTTCACCGTCCGCCGCCCAGCCGTTGAGCGCCTGCAAGATTGTAAATTCTATCTCGTAAACCGCGCCGTCTACGCCCTTCCAGCGGTAGTTTTCCGCGTTATTCAACGTGAATTTCGCCTTGTACACGCCCGCGTCCGTCGCCTTGTTGTCGCTCAACGTGTAGCGCGCGTCGTTTGCGGGGTCTTGCGGGGTCTGCTCGGGGTTTTCGGGGTCGGGCGCGGGAGGCGCGGGAAGGAAGGTCTGTTCCGCTCCCGTCCAATAGCTCTGCGTGAGGGCGAGAGTCGGAAGCTCGACGATTTCATAAAAATTTACTACGAAATAGCGCTGCGAGGAATCCCCCGCGCTTGAATCCGTATAGTTGGGCATCGACGCCTGATAGTATATTTTGACGGTCGCGGGAGTTGCAATGAATTCACTCCATTTGGGCGAGCCCGCCTCGTAATACGTGCCGTCGTCGCCCACCTTGTAGCGCACTTTAAGCGCGCCGAACGCCTCTTCCGAGACGCCGTCCTCGCCCCAATACGTTTCGCTGTCCTGCGCCTTTTCTGCCGTTATAAGCCCGTCGTCCGCAACTATTTTTTGCGACATTTCATCGAAAAACGCGGTGAAATCACCGAAAATTTGCGCAAATTCCCGCTCTTCGGGCGGTTTTCCCGTATTGTAATGGTTGAGCCCATCCTCGTACACGAGCGGCGCGGGCGACACTGTGAAATTGAACGTCTGCTTGCAGCCCGTGTAAAAACCGCCGCAGCCGGACGAATCGCTGCCGTCCCACCAATGCCTGTGCAGCTGCTTTTCGAACGAGACGTCGAGGGCTTCGAACGTTATCTCGTACATGCCCGCGGGCATATACGAATTGACGTAGTAGTCGAATTGCTTCCTCGGCAGCCTTTCGGCTACCGTTTCGCCGTTGCGTTTGAGGGTGAACAAAAGCGCGTCCTTATCGCCGCTCTGCCACTCCTCAGTGCTGTCGCGATAAACGGGTTCGCCGTCGCTGCAACGCAATATCGGGTTACCGTCTATAAGAAGAGTGTATCCGTCTGGCTGCCTGCGCCCGTCCTTTTGGCTGCCCTCGGCGAGGTCATACATTCTTATCTCGTCGCCGTGTTCGAGGACGGGAACGCTCACGTCCTGAGGCAGCTGCCCGAAAACCCAACTTTGCGGGAATGTGTATTCGACGGGAGTGACGTCGCCCGAACTGTTATCGCCCGAACTTTCGTCAATCAGCCTGTTGATGTAGTGAACGATATACCAATCGCGGCTTATCGTGAACGTGCCGTCGGAGTTGTCCGTTATCGTCGCGCCAGAAGCGTTCGCGGCGTTTGCGCCCGACGTCGCCGAAGTCCGGTCGAAAACGTAGTTGCCGTTTTGCATGGAGAGCTTGACCGTGACGGTGTATTTGCCCGAATCCGCCGCCGTCTTATCGCCGCCGTACTCGATTTTTATGTCCTGCGCGTACTTCCTGTCGACGGCAAGCGTCAAGCTTTGGCTGTGCGCCGAGCCGTCGTCGTCGCGATAGTATGCGGCTATCGCGTCTTGCACATCAATCTTATTGTCCCGAGAGCCTTGGGCTATTTCCTCCTCCCACTTTTCCCAGCCTTCGAACGGGGCGGAAGACGTCGGAGAGGATAAATACGCGAATTTTTTCTGCGCCGCCTGCCCCGCCGCGCCCGCTAGGGTGTACGAATAGCAGTAGATTTCGCCCGAGCGCAGCAGCTCGCTGTTCACGCTCCATGTGAACATGCCCGCCGCACCGAGGTCTATCTTTGCGGGTGTGATTTTCAGCGTGAACGAGGGGTTTTCGTAATTTTCGCTCCCCTCTACCGTGAACAGATATTCGCCGACGTCCACAACGGTCGCCACTTGCTCGCCGCCGCGCGTAACAGTCATGCCGAGGGCGCCCGAATTTTTGCCGGCGTTGTACTTTATGTCAGAAACGCTTCGGTTGATAGCCCACACCCTGCTTATCTTGTCTACGCCCTTTTCGTAAGCCACTTCCTTTTCCTGCGCGTCTATTTCCGTGCGGTCGTTGGGGAACGACCATTTCAGGCTGGATTTAAGCACCGTGAGTTTAAACGACTTCTGCGGGGAGTTGTCATCGAAGGCATAGCCTTCGGCGGGCGCGACGGTTACGGTGTACTCGCCGACGTTCGGCAGTGTGAAAGCGCCGTTTGACGAGCACTCCTCGCCCGCGGCGTTTGTGGCGGAGATATACTCGTATTTATCCCCGTCGGGTATCGCCTCGCCGTAGTTAAGCTGCATGTCGGCGGGGGCTTGCAGTTGTATGACTTCCTCCCCGTCGGCATAAGCGCCCGATAAGCCACTGCGGAAAACGCCGCCGAAAACGACAGCCGCAAGAACGGCGAGCATGAACGCCGCCGCGCAAGTTATTCTCAAAATTTTGCGTATTCTTAACGACATAACTTTACCGTCTGTTTTTCTTTACGTATTTTTTAAATTTTTCGGTCTTTGTCAAAGTTGATTTCGCCCCGCTTTGCCGTTTGCCCGTCTGCCGCGAAAAATCTTTCCGCCGCAAGATAGTGGGTAAACGCTTTCGGCGCACCGAATATATTGTAGCACACGCGCCCGCGCACAGTCAATACCCGCGCGGAAAATTAAGCCGCGCGCAAGCAAATTAAGCCGCGGCAAAAATTCGCTTTAAGACAAGCCGCTTGCAAGTGGGCTTTGTAGACGTCATCTTTGCCCCAAAAAATTTAAGGTGAGCTTTGTAGACGTCACGCCTCTTCCGAGCTCGCCTTGTTCATGACGAGGTTTGCGAGGGGCAGCGCGTTTTTGCTGCCGAGGTAGTCCGCGCCCATCACGCAATAGTTGGTGAAAGCCGAATAGGACTCCACGCCATCCGCCTTTATCAGACACTTGCCGCGGAGAGCCTGCTTGACCTTGGCGATCGCTTCGCCCTCCGCGCCGTTGAGCCGCACGCACGCAACGCCCGCGTCCGCCGCTATCGAACAGGCTTTCGAAAGTTCGTTCCCGCTTAAAATGGCGCAGTCGAACACGAGGCGCACCGGCACGTGCTTGCCCGCCTTTTTAAGTTTTTTGCACTCCCGCTTGAAATATGCGGCGTTGCCGTCCTTGATGAGCTGGACGGGCGCGCAGACTTCCACTTCGTCTACGCCGTCTTTTATGGCGCGCTTTATCGCGTTGACCTTGACGTCCGTAGTTTCCAGCCCGTGCGGATAGGATATCTCCGCGATGAGCGCCGTCTTGGGGTCGCTGCCCAAAAAGCTCACGCAGGACTTGACGTACGCGGGAAAGACGACTATCGCGCCGAGGGCTATGGCGTTGGCGTTTTTGCAGGTGTCTTTGAGCTGATTTTTATCGGTATAGGGGGAAAGGCAGTCGCACTCGATCTTGGCGATTCCCGCGCGTGCTTCCTCCTCTCTTTTCATGCGTTTGTACTCCTGGAATTCGGCGGCGTCGCGCACCGTTTCCGCGGTCTCGTTTGTTTGCATTATAATAACTCCTTTTTCATTGAATTTCTACATTTTTCCGCGCGGAAAAATGCTGTAATATTTCCTTATGGAATTTATAGGTTTACTTTATCTTGCAATCATATTTTTATCGTGTTTCGCTATTATCGCGTTCTTCAAACTCGCCTACCTCGGGCTTACGAATCTTCGCAAACAGCCGCCCGAAAAACATGAGGAAAAGAAGAGCGAGAAGCCGCCCGAACCCGTCTACTACATAGTAGAAAAAAAGCGGGCGAGAAAGACTTATTCCAAGCCGAAAGAGATAATTTTCAAGGACAAGTGACGTCTGCCCCGCCCAAGCGGAAAATTTGTCGCCTGCGATAAAAACGGGCGATTTGCCGCCGAGCATTTTCAAGCGTTTGGGCGGGCACTATATTATGCCCGAAAAAAGCCTTGAATTTATGTTCGTCGGCGCATATGTTGGGGTCAATCTTCATATTTGGTGAGATTTCTTCCGTCCTCCCAAAGGCGTTCGAGGCAGTAGAAATCGCGCGATTCCTCGTTGAAGATATGCACTATCACGTCCTGATAATCGAGCACCGCCCACCTGCCCTCTTTTACGCCTTCCGCGCGGACGGGCACGAGGGAATGTTCCTTTTTCAGCTTTTCGTCCAAGTTCTCCGCAAGCGACTTTACCTGCGTTGTGGATGTGCCGCTGCATATCACGAAATAGTCGCACAGAGAGGACTTTTTCTCCACGTCTATATAGACTATGTTCTTCGCCTTTTTTGAGCTTAAAACCTGACAGATAAGCCGCGTTTTAACCTCACTCGTCATCTTGTTTTCCGCCATATTTATCTCCTGTTTTCTCTTGAAAAATTCATTAGTTTTATGCTTGATTTCCACTTGAATTATCCATATCCAAACGCTTGATTTCCGCTTTAAAAATCACTATTTTTCGCGCCTTTTTTTGCACTCGGAAAATCAGCCGTTTTTTACCAGAAAATCGTACGCCTCTTTTGTTTGTCCGAATATGGGCGCGCCCGTGCTTTCAAGGTATTTTATCTGCCTTTTCAATTGCTCTTTGAGGCACTTGTCGATGTCGTCTTTGAACATATTTCTGAGCTCTTCCACTCCCTCGAAAGTCCTGCTCTCTTCCAGCACGTCCGCCAAAAACAACAGCTTTTCGGCTGGGGACATGTCCGCCTTGCCGCTCGTGTGGCAGGCTATCGCGCCGAGAATGGTTTTGTCCGTTATCCCGAAGATATGCTCGGCGACGTACGCACCCGCGTATTGGTGGACGACGGGCTCGGGCACGCCCTGCGGGCAGACGAACCCCCGAAGATAGGGGTGCGACAAATCGAGGTATTTAGCCGAATCGTGCAGCGCCGCCATAGTTATCGCCTGCTCTTCCGAAAGCCCGACGCGGGCGGCGTTTTCCGCGCAGATTATCGCGACGCCCACCGTGTGCGCCCACCGCTTTTCGCTCATCAGCGACTTTACGCCAGAAAGCGCGGGGAGATAGTAAAGCGCGTTGTCCTTAATATATTGACATACGGGGACTTCCACATACGCGGAAAAATCTTCCCCGAGGGCTGCAAGGGTGCGGACGCGCGTTGAGCTCACCGCATGCCCGACGTAAGATATGGTCTTCACGCTCGTCCCGAACGTCTTTTCCACGTTTTGCTTGTAGATATCGAACTTTTCCGTAGTCTCCCTCGCGCACGCCGCAAGGGTGAGATTGCGGAGTATCTCCTGCGGGTTTTTCCATGTGGGGAAGCTCGCCAACATGTCCGCGCCTATCAGAAAGTACAGCTCGTCCGATGGGTACAGCGAGCGGAAATAACTGCTCGTCAGACACGTGTAGGAGACGCCGCCGCGGGTGAGCTCGTAATTGCTGACTTCCGCCTGCGGCAGCGACGAAAAGGCAAGGCGGCACATCTCGAATCTGCGGAAGAAATCCACGTTCTGCGCGCCGTGCTTGTGAGGGCTTATCGCCGTCGGCATGATTATTATCTTGTCGAGTGAGAGCTCTTTAACCGCCGCCCGCGCGAGGTTTACGTGCTCGCGGTGGACGGGATTGAACGCGCCCCCGAATATTGCGATTTTCATATTGCTTGCTCTGTTTTTCCTGCTGTAAATATTTTGTCGTGAATTGGTCTATGCTGTTGCGCTGCCGCGCTTTATATGCGCTTTTATTTGCGCTGTTTATACGCGCTGTTGTTTAGGCGGGGTTTTAAGCGGAGTTTGTTTAAGCGCGCCCGCGTATCTTTCATCGCCGCCCGAAACCGAGGTATAAGCGCGGGCGCGCGCGGCAATAATTTTATCATGAGAAAGATAAATTTCGCGCTTATATCGGACAGTATTTTCACCGCGCTATGCGCGTTCCTGCTGTCGTTCACGCTGATCCGCTTTTATTTGAAATCCGCCGCCGCGGCGCTCGCCGTCGCGATAATGTGCGCCGTCGCCGCGTTCATCTTCGCGTTTATCGCGCTGTATTTCAAGCGGGCGAAAACGCTCTCCCTTTCAAACGACGCGAGGGAGCAAAAAACGCTCGCCCTGCACCTTTCCGTCTCGGGTGAAAAATATATAGAAAATCTGTTCATGCAGGCGTTCGACGGCACATATCCCGAGGGCAACCGCCTGGAAGATGGCGAAAACGCGTACTTTTTGTTCTTCACTTTATCCCCACTTTCACCCGACGACGTTGCGAGGGCTATCAAGTGCAAGACGGATAAAAAGAAGATAATTTTGTGCTGTTCCGCTGGCGAGAGCGGCGCGCAATTCGCGCGGGATTTCGACATAGAAATCAGGCAGATAGGTTACATCTACGACCTGTTGAAATCGCGCAAGCTGCTGCCCGAAAAGTACGCCTGCGGGGAAATCAAAAAAGTGAGTTTCTTCAAAAAAATCAAGAGGCGGTTCAACCGCAGGCTGTGCCCCTCGCTGTTTTTCTGCGGGCTGAGTCTGCTCTTTTTCAGCTTCTTCACATACTTCCGCTTTTATTATATCGCGTGCGGTGGACTTCTTTTGCTCCTTAGCGTAGTCTGCCTTTTTATCGGCGAAGCGAAGGGTTGAAATCCCCGAACTTATCCGCTTGAACAAACAACTTTTTCTCCGCCTGAACAAGCCGCCTTACATGTAAAATACGCCGTTTGAAATTGCTCAATCGAGCTTGATATGGTCGAAATTTTTGCGGGAAGATCTCCTGTAAATCACCGCTTTGCGCCCGATTACTATCACGCACTCGCCGTTCAGTCTTGCCGCCAATTCTCTGCCTATCGCCTGCGGGTCGCCGTCGGCGTTTTCGAGAATGTGCACCTTTATAAGCTCCCGCGCTTCCAGACAGTCCGAAAAGGAGGCGAGCATTTTTTCGCCTATTCCGTCCTTGCCCACCTGCCCTATCGGATCGATATTCGCGGCGAGCGATTTCAATTTGCTCCTCTGTTTAGATGTCATTTTTATCTCCGTTATCTTCCGCCCGCCTTTGCATTTTGCGCGGGCGTTTTGTCGTGTTTTTGCGTTTGTTTTATTTGACTTCCGCCGTTGAATTTGCCGTAAATTTTTGTGATTTCAACCTGCCGAAACAGGCAAAATTCGCGTTGGTTGGGGCATATTACGGCACGTAGTCGAATTCCACGCCACCCACGACGACTGTGTCGTGCTCCTTCATTCCCATTTTAAGCAGGGTGGAAATCACCCCTTTATCGCGCAATATCTTCTGGAAATACGCCATGGAATCGGGGTCGTCGAGCGAGACGTTGCGGCACAGCATGTCCACGAGCGAACCCGTCAGAACGTACGCGCCGTCGTCCATGTAAATTTCGTAGTCGAGATCCCCGCTCTTTTTATAGGTGAAGTTTTCGTCCGCCTTTACGGGCTCCGCCGCGGGCAGCGAGGAAAGTTTTTTCCACAGCGCGGCGACGAGGGGATAGACGCCCTCGCCCTCTATCGCGGCTATTTTGAATATCTCGAATTTTTTGCCGTATTTCTTTATGAACTTTTCCGCGTTTTTCTCCGCGTCGGGGCAGTCGCACTTGTTGAGCGCGATTATCTGCGGCAGAGCGGAAAGTTTTTCCGAATAATTTTCAAGCTCCGCGTTTATCTTTCCGAAGTCCTCTATCGGGTCTCTGCCCTCGCTTGCGGAGACGTCCACAACGTGCAAAAGCATGCGCGTGCGCTCTATGTGGCGGAGAAAATCGTGACCCAACCCCGCGCCGCAGGAAGCGCCCTCGATGAGCCCGGGGATATCCGCAGCGACAAAGCTGTTTTCGTGAAAGCCGACGACGCCGAGGTTGGGCGTGAGCGTGGTGAAATGATAGTTTGCAATCTTGGGACGGGCTGCCGAAATTTTGGAAAGCAGTGTGGACTTGCCGACGTTGGGAAAGCCGATTATGCCCACGTCCGCTATCACTTTGAGTTCGAGGACGAGGGTGTGCTCTTCCGTCTTTTCGCCCTTTTGTGCAAAGTTGGGCGCGTGCCTGCGCGCCGTGGTAAAGCGCACGTTGCCCTTGCCGCCCCTGCCGCCCTCGCATATCAGTTTTTTGTCGCCGTCGCGGAACATGTCGCAGATTATCGAGCCCGTCGCCTCGTCGCTCACAATTGTGCCCACGGGCACACGGATTATGACGTCCTCCCCGCCCTTCCCCGAGCAGAGGTTCGAGCCGCCGCGCTCCCCGTCGCCCGCGACGTACTTCGTCTTGTAGCGGAAGGGTAAAAGCGTGCCGACTGCGCTGTCCGCGAGCACATAGATATCCCCGCCCTTGCCGCCGTCGCCGCCGTCCGGTCCGCACGCGGGCTTGCCCTTATATGACTTGAACGAATTCATTCCGTCCCCGCCGTCGCCCGATTTTACGGTTATTCTTACCTTGTCCAAAAATACGTTTCTTTCTGCCATTTTTCTACCTTGCCCGCCGCTTGCCTTGCGCATTTTGCCCGCCGCTTTACGAACGCGCGCGCCCGCTTTTTGCGCTGTGCTATATCTTAATTGCGTCCGCTTTTTGCGCTGTGCCGAGTCTGTATTTCTCGGCGGTTATATTGCGCCGCCTTATGCCGTTTTGCCTATATTTTAGCGATTGACCGCCGCATATGTGCCGTTCAATTACGATTTTGCTTTAATTTTTTGCGCGTTATCTTCCGTTATACACCCTGAAAAACACCTTGGCTTTCGAGCAGAACTCGGCGTTGTCCTCCGTCTTTTTCATGGCGTCGAACAGCTCCTGCGGGGTCAGATTTTTCCCGAGCGCGCCGCGTATCAGCGCAGACGCCGAGAGCTCCTCTTCCGTGAGCAGCAGCTCTTCCTTGCGCGCGCCAGAAACGCGGATATCTATCGCGGGGAACACGCGGCTTTGCGCCATCTCGCGCGAGAGAATTATCTCCATGTTGCCCGTGGATTTGAACTCTTCGTAGATGACGTCGTCGAGGCGGCTGCCCGTATCCACCAGCGCAGTCGCGATTATAGTCAGCGAGCCGCCGTTTTCTATTTTGCGCGCCGCGCCGAAGAAGCGCTTAGGCTCGACTATCGCCTGCGGGTCGAGCCCGCCCGAG
>CANREX010000055.1 GCA_947629735.1 uncultured Clostridia bacterium | reverse complement strand
CACGGCTTACCCCCGTGCGCGCGGCGTCGGTTTATTTAAACCGCCCGAAACTTCGGCGTTGTTTACTGTCTTTCGCCCGAAATTTCGGCGCAAAGTTCAACTTTCTCCCGTCCGACAGCTTGCCGCAAAGTTCAACTTTCATCTGCCAAACGCCATGGCGTAACGGATATTTCAAACAGCCCGCGAAAACGGCTCTTCCGCAATTCAACGCCGCATATTCCGCATGCAACCGCCGCAATAAGCACGCCCGCCACCATTCAAAACGACTGCCGCAGTCAAAACAACCGCAGCCAAATCAACCGCCGCAATCAACACAGTATAAGCGCGGTGGAAGTCATTTTCCTATCTGGGCGTCGGTGGGGATAGTATCGGTCATTTTTCCGCTCAGATACTCGTCGTAAGCTTTCATGTCGAAGTATCCCGTGCCCGTCAGCCCGAACACGATGACCTTGCGCTGTCCCGTTTTTTTGCACTCCAAGGCGGCGTCCATAGCGCCCTTTATTGCGTGCGCCGATTCGGGTGCGGGCAGCGTGCCTTCTATCCTCGCGAAGTCCACCGCGGCTTTGAACACGTCCGTCTGCACGTAGGACTTCGCCGACACGTAGCCGTCGTGATAGAGTTTGGAAAGAATGGGGCTCATGCCGTGATAGCGCAGTCCGCCCGCGTGGTTCGCGCCCGGAATGAAGTCGCACCCGAGCGTATACATCTTGGCTTTGGGGGTGATTTTGCCCGTGTCGCAGAAGTCGTAGCGGTAGACGCCCCTCGTCAGCGAAGGACAGCTTGCGGGTTCGATTGCGATTATCTGCGGGTTCGACTTCCCTTGCAGTTTTTCGGCGATGAAGGGCGCAATCAGCCCGCCCAAATTAGACCCGCCTCCCGCGCAGCCTATGATGACGTCCGCCGTCCTTCCTATCTTGTCGAGCGCGGTCTTCGTCTCCTGACCTATTACCGATTGGTGCAGCAGCACCTGATCGAGCACCGAGCCGAGCACATATCTCGTGCTTTTGTCGGGGTCGCTTGCCGCCGCTTCGACGGCTTCGGATATGGCGCACCCGAGCGAGCCGCCCGTCCCGGGGTGTTCCTTCAAGATTTTCCTGCCCGCCTCGGTAGTATCCGAGGGGGAGGCGATGACGTCCGCCCCGTACACGTTCATGACGTTGCGCCTGAACGGCTTCTGTTCAAAAGAGACCTTTACCATGTAGACCTTGACGGGCATGCCGAAGTACGCCCCCGCCATTGCGAGCGCCGTGCCCCATTGACCCGCGCCCGTCTCTGTGGTAACCGCTTTCAGCCCCTGCGCTTTGGCGTAGTAAATCTGCGCCGCGGCGGAATTGAGCTTGTGCGAGCCCGAAGTGTTGTTGCCTTCGAACTTGTAGTAGATTTCCGCGGGAGTGTCCAGAAACTTTTCCAGCCCATAGGCGCGCACGAGGGGACTCGGGCGGTAGAGCTTGTAAAAATCGGCGATAGGCTTGGGGATATCCACATACTTATCCGTAGAGTTGAGCTCCTGTTCGGCGAGCTCGTCGCAAAAGACCGCGGACAATTCGCTCTTAGTGACGGGCAGACCGTCGGCGGGGTTAATGAGCGGCTCGGGCTTATCCTTCATGAACGCCTTGATGTTCAGCCATTTTTTGGGCATTTCCTCTTCGCTTAAATAGATTTTGTAGGGTACGTTGCTCATAAATGCCTCCTTTTATATTATTTTATTTCAAAGATTATATTACGCGTTTATTCATTTTGTCAACAATTTCACGATATTTTAAAAATCTATTCATTAAATCGACACAAATATTAGTTTTTTATGCAAATTTTGACAACCACGCGGGCGGAAGCGCGGGCGGGTGCGAGTGAGAGAGTGTTGTCGGGGCATAGGCGGCGTTGGCGGGGTTTTGTTGAGCGGGGGCATAGGGTGTGGCGGGGAGCAATTCACAATATGCGCAAAAATAGGGGGTAGGGCACAGTTCCGCCCGTTCGGGGTGTTTAAAAGGCGAATATTAAGGTATAAAAGGCAAATTTCATAAATAATTATAAAAAACGGGCGTGCAAAATAAATTTAATCTTGCAAAATGAAATCTACAATGCTATAATGAAAAATGGAACGGTATATACATAAGGCAGCGTGCCGCGGTAAAAGATTACAGCCGCGGGGAAATCACTTTTAAACGGTCGTTTTACGCATGAAACAAAAAGACGGTATAAGACAACTTGATATAGAGAAAAAAGCAGAGCTTTTGACGGGCGAGGGTTTCTGGCATACGAAGCCCTGCGCGGAGATAGGGCTCTCTTCGATAAAGGTATCCGACGGACCTCACGGACTGCGCGTGCAGGATAAGGGCTCGAACCATTTGGGGATAGGCAATTCCTATCCCGCGACGTGTTTCCCCACGGCTTCGGCGGTGGCGAGCACGTTCGACGAAGAGCTGTGCTTCGAGATGGGCAAGCGCATAGCGGAAGAGGCGATAGTATACGGCGTCGGCATGGTGTTGGGCCCGGGGCTTAACGTCAAGCGCAGCCCGCTGTGCGGCAGGAATTTCGAGTATTATTCCGAGGACAGCTACCTTTCCGGCAAGATGGCGGCGGCGTTCACGCGCGGCGTGCAGTCAAAGAACGTGACGGCGTGCTTGAAGCATTTTGCGCTCAACAGCAGGGAATACGCCCGCATGTATTGCGACAGCCGCGCCGACGAGCAGACGCTCAGGGAGACATATTTAAGCAACTTCGAGATAGCCGTGAAAGAGGGCGGCGCGCGCGCAGTCATGACCGCATACAACAAGCTCAACGGCGAATATTGCAACCAGAACAAATTTCTTTTGACGGATGTCCTCCGAGGCGAGTGGGGGTTCGACGGATTGGTGGTCTCCGATTGGGGCGGCAGTCATAACAGGGTGGCGGCGCTGGAAGCGGGGGCGGACCTCGAAATGCCCGAGTGCAAGCTCTCCGCGCCCGAGGTGGTAGAGGCGGTCAAAAACGGCAGCTTGGACGAAAAGAAGGTGGACGAAGCGGTCGGCAATATCTGCGCTTTTGCGCGCAGGTGCGACGAGATTTTCCGCAAGCCGTGCAGCTTTCCCGAGCACGACGAATTCGCCCAGAAGATCGCGGAAGAGAGCATGGTGCTTTTGAAAAACGAGCGCAGGACTCTCCCACTCGACAACAGGGAAAAGGTCGCCGTCATAGGCGATATGGCAAAGACGCCGAGGTATCAGGGCGCGGGCTCGTCGGAAGTCAACCCCCGTTCGCTCGATAATATATTGGGGGCTATTGAAAAAAGCGGGCTGAATTACGTGGGATATGCGCGCGGCTACAAGCGATTTGGCGGCAACAACGAAATTCTCGCGCGGCAGGCGCTTTCCCTCGCAAAGAGGGCGGATACGATAATTTTCTGCCTCGGCACGACCGAGCGGCAGGAAGTGGAAGGCGTGGACAGAAGCAACATAGAGATAAACCGCAACCAGACAGAACTTTTAAAGCGCGTTGCGGCGCTCGGCAAAAAAGTCGTCGCGGTGCTGTGCTGCGGCAGTGCGGTTAAGACCGATTGGGACGAATACGCCAACGCGTTGCTGCTCGCTCACCTTTCGGGGCAGAGCGGCGGGCGCGCCGTCGCGAGGATACTCACGGGCGAAGTCAACCCCTCGGGCAGGCTTGCGGAAAGTTTCCCGTTGAAGTACGCCGATTGCCCCTGCTCTTCCGTATACGGCACGTCGCCTTACAAGGAGGACTACGCGGAGGGCATATACGTCGGCTACAAATACTACAACACGTTCGACGTGCCCGTAAAATACCCCTTCGGCTACGGGCTCAGCTACACGACGTTCGCTATACGCAAGGGGAGCGTGTCGCGGGAGGGCGTGAAGTTCACCGTCGTCAACAAGGGCGAGGCGGACGGCGCGACGGTAATACAGGTCTATGTGAAATCGCTCGCGCGGGCGCTCAAAGACAGCCCGTCGGAGCTGAAATTATTCAAAAAGATATTCCTGCATGCGGGGGAAGAGCGGGAAGTGTTCCTGCCCTTCGACGGCTATTCATTCCGCAGGTGGAACGGATCGACGCACAGGTGGGAAGCGGGCGGCAGATACGAAGTCACCCTCAATTTGGACAGCCTCAGGGCGTACCACTACGGCGCGGTGGAGATCACGGAAGAAAACCTCCCCGAGGGCTGCGCGTACTGCGGCGACGAGGGCGAAAAGATAGATTTCGAGAGCTATTTTTTGAGCCATATCACTTCGTCGGATATTCCCGGCGGCGAGGGCAAGAGGGTTATAGCGACTTACGATACCCCCGTGCCCGAGCTCATACACTGCAAGGGGCTTTTGGGCAAAATATTCGGGCTTATCGCGCGCTTCAACACACACTCGCGGGATAAAGCCAAGGCGGCTTCCTTGGAGTGGATGTGCACCCGCTCTCTGATGCAGTTCATGGAGCTTTCGCCCTCGCGCGCGGAAGGTTTCTTCGAGGCGTGCAACGGCAAATTCTTCAAGGGCTTGAAGCAATTTCTCAAAAAGGACGAAGAGGACAAATGAAGTGGGTGACCGCATGGGGCAACGCCATATCAATCGCCGAGCGGCGGGCGGAAACTTACGCAAAGGACGTCACCTTGCGCTACCCCGTGAAATGCGCGTTCGGCGGGAGCAGGGTGCGGCTGCACTTTTCCAACTTCTGCGGCACGGAGAGCGTAAGGCTGGACTGCGTGACGGTAGCCCGTTCCGCGGGGGAGCGGGAGATATTCCCCAAGGACGCAAAGATAGCGCTGTTCGGCGGGAAGGAGTACGTTGAAATCGCCGCGGGCGAGGAGATATTTTCGGACGAAATCTACTTGGACGTGGCGGCGGGCTCTACTCTTGCGGTGAGCTTTTATCTCGGCGGCTTTACTTTGATGCGTTCCGCCGTGACCGTCACGGGACCGCTTTCAAAAGGCTATTTTTCGGTGGGCAATCAGTGCCTTTCGCCCGTATTGCCCCTCAACTATACCCGATCTACCGATATTTTTTACTTTTTGTCGGGCGTGGATTTATTCACCGACGACAACAATCGCTGCGTCGTCTGCTACGGCGACAGCATAACCGCGCAGAGCTATCCAGACTTCCTCGCCCTCGACTTCATGGACGGAGCGGGCTGTTCGACGGCGGTGGTCAGGCGCGCCGCGAGCGGCACGCGCGTTTTAAGGGAATACAAGTGCATAACTTATGAAAGCTACGGGCTGTGCGGGCGCAACCGCTTCGCGCGGGAGCTTTCCTCGGTTAGCGGCGCGGAGAGCGTCATCATTCAACAGGGTATAAACGACATAATTCACCCCGTCGGCGTGGACGTCAACCCCTTCCGCCCGATGAGCGATTTGCCCACCGTGGAACAGCTTTTCGACGGGATAAAGGAGTACGTCGCCATTGCGCGCGGGCTGGGGCTGAAAGTCTACGTCGGCACGCTTCTGCCAATAAAGGGCTGGCGCACTTACGCCCCCTTCCGAGAGGAGATGAAAGAGCGGTTCAACAGCCTTGTGCGCGCCCTCGGCGACGGCGTTGGGGTTATAGACTTCGACAAGGCTGTGCGCGATGAGCGCGATAAATCTGCGTTCGCCCCCGAAAACGACAGCGGAGATCATCTTCACCCTTCCGAAAGGGCTTATAAAATAATGGCGGACGAGGCTTACCGCGCCGTCTTAAATGGGCGAGGGAAATAAACTTTCGGCGCGGAATTTACACGGCGTTTAAGCAGCGTTAAGCGGAATTTACACGGCGTTTGCAAAGCGGGATTGCGCGCGTGCGCGGCGATATCCGCCGAGGAAAATTTTATAAAGAGGTCGAAAATGCAGGATATTTACTACCCGTCTACCGACGGAAAAACCACGATACATGCGTGCATATGGCAAGCCGAAGGCGAAACCAAGGCGGTTTTGCAGATTATTCACGGCATGGCTGAGTATGCCGAAAGATACGCCCCGCTGGCGCAATATCTCAACGGGTTCGGCGTCACCGTGTGCGCGGAAGATCACCTCGGGCACGGCAAGTCGGTGGCGGACGAAAACTCCTACGGCTACTTTGCCGATAAGAAGGGCTACGCGACCGTTCTCGCCGACATACGCGCACTGACGGAGATAGTCAAGCCCAGATACGAATCCGCGCCCTATTTCGTGATGGGGCACTCTATGGGATCGTTTTTTTGCAGGAAATATATCTCGCTCTACGGCGGCGAGCTCGCGGGGGCGATAGTGATGGGAACGGGCTATAAGAGCGCGTTCACGACGGGTTCGGCAAAGCTCGCGACGAGGCTCGTCGCGGCGTTCAAGGGTTGGCGGCACAGGAGCGGCTTTATAGATAAGCTAGCGTTCGGCGCGTACAACAAGAAGTTTGAAAACCGCACTTCGTTCGATTGGCTCTCGCGCGATTGCGGGAACGTAGACAGGTACATTGCCGACCCGCTTTGCGGTATAACGTTCACGTGCAACGCCTTTTACGGGCTGTTCTCCGTTCTCGGCGCGGCGTGCTCGGGGCGGGCGTTCGCAAACGTCGATAAAAAGCTGCCGATATTTCTCGCGGCGGGTTCGGACGACCCCGTCGGCGACTATTCCAAGGGCGTTAAAAAGGTGTATTCCCGCTATATAAAGGCGGGCGCGGAGGACGTCTCCCTTACCTTTTACAACGGTTGCCGCCATGAGATTTTAAACGACGACTGTGCGCCTCAGGTACGCGAGGACATCTTGAATTTTATAACGGAGAAGGCAGGTCTTTGAGCGTATGGTCGTGCGCGGTCGGATAAAAATCAGCCCGATAACAAAGGATAAGGAGAGGACGTATTACGTCTATCTCCCCCGCGGCTATGAGAGCGGAGACAGGCGATATCCCGTCATATATATGTTCGACGGGCACAACCTCTTCACCGACGAGGAGGCGACGTACGGCAAGTGCTGGGGGCTGGAAGATTACCTCGACGCCCATTCCGCGCAGGTGATTATCGCCGCGGTGGAGTGCAACCACGAGGGCGACATGCGGCTTTCGGAATATTCCCCCGTGCCCTTCGAATTCCACGGCAGGCACGTCGTCGGGCGGGGCAAGAAGTACATGGATTGGCTGTGCGGCGAGTTCAAGTCCTTTATCGACGGGAATTTCCCCACCCTGCCCGAAAGGGAAAACACATATATCGCGGGCAGCTCCATGGGCGGGCTGATGACTATATACGCCCTCGCGGCGTACGGCGATTATTTCCGCGGCGGCGCGGCGCTTTCCCCCAGCCTTTGGGTGGGCGGCGGCGAGTTGCCTCCCTTTGTAAGGCGCGGAAAGTACGGGAAAGACTGCGTGCTGTTCATGGACTACGGCGAAAAGGAATTCGGCAATCACATAGGGCAGCGCAGTCGGTTTGCCGAGGCGTTCAAAGCGCTTTGCGAAAAGGGCGTCAACGTGACCGCGCGCATTTCCCCGGGCGGCGCTCACAACGAGGCGAGCTGGGAAAAGGAAATTCCCTACTTCATGTCCGTTTTGGGCTTCGGGGACGTCAACTGAAACCATGCGCCGAAAATGCGCGAAAGGCGCGTGGAAATCATTCCCGCAAAGCGCATTGAAAAGCGCGCACACAAGGCGCGAAAGGTGCGTGTATTTGACCTTACAAGAGAAATTGACCCCGCAATATGCGGCGGCGAAGAATATTTTTACAGAGGTGTAACATGAAAAACTTTATCTTTATTTCACCCAATTTTCCCGACAATTATTGGCGGTTTTGCCGTGAATTGAAGAACAACGGGTTCAATGTTCTCGGCATAGGCGACAGCGACTATTTCAATCTCTCCGACGGATTGAAGGCGAGCCTCACGGAATATTATAAAGTTTCTTCGCTAAAAGACTACGACGAAGTGTTCCGCGCGGTGGCGTTCTACACATTCCGCTACGGCAAGATTGATTGGCTGGAAAGCAACAACGAGTATTGGCTCGAACAGGACGCGCGCCTGCGCACGGAGTTCAATATAACCTCGGGCTTCCAAACAAAGGACATGCCCAAGGTCAAGTTTAAGTCAAAGATGAAGTCCTACTATCAAAAGGCGGGGGTCAAGACGGCGCGCTACTGCCTTGCCACTTCGCCCGCAGCGTGCAAAAAGTTCATACAAAAGGTGGGCTATCCCGTGGTGGTCAAGCCCGACAACGGCGTCGGCGCGAACTTCACCTACAAGCTCGATAACGACGGGGATTTGAAGGACTTCTTCAAGAACAAGGGCGCGGAAAAATACATCATGGAGGAGTATATCTACGGCGAGGTCAATTCCTACGACGCGATAGTGGACGGCGCGGGCAACCCCATTTTCGAGACGGGCAACGTCACCCCGCTGTCGCTGATGGACGTCGTCAACAACGGCGAAAACAGCATGTTCTATATCCGCAACGAGCTCCCCGACGACGTTCGCTCCGCGGGCAGAAAGACGTTGAAGGCGTTCGGCGTAAAGAGCAGGTTTATACACTTCGAGTTCTTCCGCCTCACCCGCAACCAGCATATCGGCAAGAAGGGCGAAATCGTCGCGCTGGAAGTCAACATGCGCCCCTCGGGCGGGATATCCCCCGACATGATGAATTACGCCAATTCGATTGACGTCTACAAGGTGTGGGCGGACATGATAGCGTTCGGCAAGACGGATTTGCAGCCCGGCGAGAGATTTTTCTGCGCGTTTGCGGGCAGGCGCGACGGAAAACAATTTACATTCGGCGAGCAGGAAATTATCGATAAATTCCGCGGCGAAATAAAGATGATTGGGCGCGTTCCCAAAGTTCTCGCGGGCGCGATGGGCGACACTATGTTTATCGCTGCGTTTAAAGATGAGGAGAGGATGCGGGATTTCTTCTATGAGATTACCGCTTGATTGATGGAAAAAATAGGGCGGCGAGGTTTTGACCTCGCCGCCTTTTGTGTATTGGGAGAGCCCCGAGGCGTTTTCGTCTCGGGGCTCTGCTTTTACAAAGCTCCCGCTAAACGCATATAAGACTTCGCAATACTGTGTCAAGCTCCGCGCCGCCTTGGTCGTTTACGTCTATGTAAACTCCCTGCGGTCGGTGCTCGCTTT
>CANREX010000054.1 GCA_947629735.1 uncultured Clostridia bacterium | reverse complement strand
AACGCCGTCTCCGCATACATGAAAGAGCGGGAGAGCGTTCCCGCCGACCTTATAATTGCCTGCGGACCTCCCGTAATGCTCAGGGCTTTGAAGAGCGCGCTCAAAGAAAACGCTGTCAAAACGCCCTGCCTCGTCTCGCTTGAAGAGCGAATGGGCTGCGGATTGGGCGCGTGCCTCGTCTGCGTTTGCGCGAGCGGCGATGGCGGCAACGTGCGCGTGTGCAAGGACGGACCGGTTTTCGATATAAACGCGGTGGAACTTTGATACCGAGGATAAAATTATGGCAAAATTAGCGGTGAATTTATGCGGGGTAACTCTTAAAAACCCCATTATCGCGGCGAGCGGCACGTTCGGTTTCGGCAGGGAATACGACGAAATTTACGACGTCTCCGTGCTCGGCGGCGTGTCCACAAAGGGAATGACCAACGCCCCGCGGCTTGGCAACAAAGTGCCCCGAATTGCGGAGGGCTACGGCGTTATTCTGAACGCCGTCGGGCTGCAAAACCCGGGCGTCGAGCACTTTATAGCGGAAGATTTATCCTTTTTAAAGGATAAAGGCGTGGCGGTTATCGCAAACGTCGCGGGTAGCACGCTCGAAGATTACGGCAAGATATGCGCGCGGCTGGACGGCTTGGTAGATATGGTGGAGCTCAACATTTCCTGCCCCAACGTAAGGGCGGGGGGAATGGCGCTGGGCATTAAGCCCGAAAACATAGAGGAAGTCACAACGCTCTCCAAAAGCAACTTGAAAAGCACCCCGCTCATGGTCAAACTTTCCCCCAACGTGGAGAGCATACCTACCAACGCGCGGGCGGCGGAGAGGGGCGGCGCGGACTGTATCTCCCTCGTCAATACCTTCACGGGCATGGTGATAGATATAGAAAAGCGCAGACCCGTCCTCGCCAACAACACGGGCGGCGTTTCGGGCGCGGGCATAAAGCCCATTGCGGTCAGAATGGTCTATGAGGCGGCGCACGCGGTCAAAATACCCGTCGTCGGCATGGGCGGGATAATGACGGGCAAGGACGCGATAGAGTTCATGATGGCGGGCGCGAAAGCGGTGCAGGTGGGCACGGCGAATTTTGCGGACGCAAACGCGATGCCGCGCATAATTGCCGAAATGGACGATTGGCTGAATACTCACGGCATAGCGGACGTCAACGATATAATAGATACGGTCAAACTCAATTAAAAAAGGACGGAATATATAATATGGGACTTACTTACAAGCAGCAATTTATTAAATTCATGGTGGAAAACGGAGTTCTCCGTTTTGGCGAATTCACGCTTAAAAGCGGCAGAAAAGCGCCTTATTTCATAAACACGGGCAATTACAAGACGGGCTCGCAGCTTGCCAAGCTCGGCAAATATTACGCCGACTGCATAATGGAAAACAAGCTCGAAGCGGAAACGCTCGTCGGACCTGCGTACAAGGGAATTCCCCTCGCGGTGACTACGGCGGTTTCCCTTTCGGAAAATTATGGCAAGGACTTCAACTATTGCTTCGACAGAAAGGAAGTAAAGGACCACGGCGAGGGCGGGCTCTTCGTCGGCAAGCAGCTGCAAGACGGCGAAAAGGTTATTTTGATTGAGGACGTCATGACGAGCGGCAAAGCCCTCCGCGAAATGCTCCCCAAGCTCAAAGCGGCGGCGAATGTGGAGATAGCGGGCATGGTTATCTCCGTGGACAGAATGGAAAAGGGGCTGGAAAGCGAACTCTCCGCCGTGCAGGAAGTGTACAGGGAATTCGGCGTAAAAGTTTATTCCATAGTCACCATAGCGGACATCATCGAGGCTATCGAAAGCGGCGTAATCGAGGGCAAGGAGTACCTTTCTGCGATGAAAGCCTATCGCGCGCAGTACGGCGTGAACTGAGAAGATAAAAGCGGCAAATCAAATAAAAAACCGCCCGCAAGGGCGATAAAATCGGTTAAATCGGGGAGGTTCAGCGCCGCCCCGTTTTTGTGTGTTTTTTTCGGCTCTTTACAGGTCGTTTTGCGCGGAAAAATCAAAATAAAACAAAAGAAAATTCGTTTTAGCGGGGCGACGTCTACAAAATTACAAGCAATATAATGCGTTTTAGACAGGGTGAAATCCGAAAAATAAAATTATCTGAACACGTCGAACGCAAAGCCCTTGTCCTTGAAGTATTTTATAACCATTTTCAGCGCGGCGGGGGTGTTGATTTTATCCGTCGAATCGTGCGCGAGCATGACGACGTGATTTATTCCCTCGGACGTGGCGACAGCCGCCCTGTACAGCATTTCCGCCGTGGCGTTGGGAATTTCCGCGTCGCACAGCCCCGCGTTCCAATCTACGTATCTGAAACCGCTTTGCACCACGCAATCGACGAGTTCGGGCGTGGCGTTGAACGAGCCCCCGGGGAAGCGGTAGATATTTGAATTTTTCCCCGTCACCGAGCGTATTACGGCGTTGCAGTCGGCGATGTCCTTTAAAAGCGACTGCTTATCGCGGTAAATTTCGTCGTAGCGGTGGGTATAGGAGTGGACGGCGACCGTGTGCCCCGACCGGAATTCGCGGTTTATAAGGTATTTCCGCCGCTCGGCATTACGCCCGATTATGAAAAATGTGGCTTTGACGTCTTCTTCGTCGAGGACGTCGAGAATTTTCGGGGTAACTCTGTCTGTCGGTCCGTCGTCGAACGTAAGATAGACGACCTTGGTTTCGGCGTTGTCGGCAAATGAAAAACAGCTTTTCGCTTCGGTGTTGAAGTGCGCAAACTGCCATACGGCAAACACGAGGGTCAATGTAAACGCGCAGATAGCGATAAGTTTCCTGTTCATATCATTATCTTGCGCAGTTTGAAAGATTTTAGGCGGAAAGAGGAAAAACGCTTTGCGCAAAACAAAATTTTCGACATAAAAAAATTTTTGCGCCAATGACGGTGAAAAATGCTTGATTTTATCTCGTTTTTGATATAATATGTTTTAGACAACAGAAAATTCGCTACTGTGGCTCAGTTGGTAGAGCAGCTGATTCGTAATCAGCAGGTCGCCGGTTCAAGTCCGGCCAGTAGCTCCAAACATGCGCATGCCGCTTTTGCGGCATGCGCATGTTTTAACTTGCCCGCTCGGTTTGAACCGTCAGCACATGCTGATTAAACGGAAGGGGTCCCCGAAAATGCCTGCATTTTTGGGGTAACAGGCAGCGAAGATATAATCGCCACAAAAAGCCGCGGGAAAGTTCCCGCGGCTTTTTGCAAAAACGTCGTTTTCAATTTGTGCGCAAACGCCGTTTAATCTGTAACGCCCAAAAGATAATCGGTGGTTTCATCAAAGAAAGCGGCAAGCAGAATGATTGCAGATGCGGTCGGTTCGGTCTTGCCGAGTTCCCACTTTGCAATCGCCGATTGGCTCAATCCTACCGCCTGCGCAAGCTGCATTTGACTTAATCCGTTTGTTGTGCGCAGTTCTTTCAACCGTTCTTTGAACTTCATAGAATTATTATAGGCGAAGCAAATCTTAAAATACTTGACAAGTCTTATTAGACTTGATAGAATATAATTACAGAATTCAGGAGGTTAATTGCATGTCGTTAAGTAAAGGATATTTGGCAACGCTAAAAGGGAGAAAGGTTACTTTTCAAGTTGTGAATTCGTTTCCCGATATCAAAGTCCAATTTGTTGATTCGTTTCCGGATTATAAAGTGAAAGTTTCAACGAATCCGTCGTTTTGCACAGAGACGATAAAGATTCAAATTGTTACGTCTTTCCCCGATGTGAAGTTGCAGAAAGTTAGCTCGTTTGGAGATTTTGAGGTATATTTCAAGTAAAATTATGGTTATCAAACTCAACGACCTGCTCCGCTTTTCGCAGGAACAAATCGACCATGCTAAAATCAGTCTGAATATCTCGCACGGAAAAGGCGGTAAGAAATATTTTGAAATGTGGAAAGAAGACGAGCGCGAACCCGTCGAAAAGGACGTTTGGTACGCTTATCCTTCCCACTTCGGTAAACAACGTTGCTTTCATGAGGGCGACCTTTGTGTCGGGTTCTTGCAGATGGAACGCAATAACGAATGGATACTCGTTGCCGTCGGAAAAGTTTTGTCCGTTCCGCTCTCAGGTTCGTGCGCCTATGAACCGCTTCATGAATACGACGCATTTTTAGGTCGGGTAATCGTCCGCCTTTCCAAAGGAAATTCCATGGGGAGATTTATTTTCAATCTCTCAAAGTTTCTCGATGAGTGCGAGGTCATAAAGGTTTGCGAAAAGGCTTATGAAGAGGACGCGGTATTCAGCCTCGACTCCATATCTCTTGGCTTTGTTGAACTGAAAGCAACCCTCGACGGCTATAAAAATCCGTCTCTTAGGAAAATTCTCGAAAACATTAAGGGAATTTATTGCCTAACGGACACCAAAACGGGAAAACTGTACATAGGCTCTGCGACGGGTGACGGAAAAGGCGTTGCACAGCGCTGGGGTAATTATTCTGCTACATATTCTGGTGGAAATAAAGAGCTTCGGAATTTATTAGAAGAAAAAGGGGAGACGTATTTCAAGGAGAATTTCACCTTTACCGTTATAGAGTACTTCGGTATGCGATTCGACGACGGAAAAATCTTGCAAAGAGAAACATATTGGAAAAAAGTATTTGATACCGTTCGTCACGGATATAACGATAACTGACTTATAGAATAACAAGCGTACAGTCATTTGATAAAAAACCCATAAGCGGCGCGCCGAGTTTTCAGCTCGGCGCGCCGCTTTAAACATACTTTAACCCATTTTAACTATGCGCGCCGCTTTAAACTTATTTGACAAAACAGTGCTAACTATGCGCGCCGCTTTAAACTTATTTGACAAAACAGTGCTAACTATGCGCGGCGCGGCATATAATGCGGCATGTAATTTTTCATACAAATTTCATAATCTTTATTATTATATACGCGGCATACGGGTTGACATAAATTTTAAAAATAGCTATAATAATGAATGTTGTTTTCAAGAAAAGATTCACCAGAAAGGCGTGAAAGAGGTAGTTAATGTTCAGGACATTGTTAAAAAGCGTAAGGGAATACAAACTCTCTTCCATACTTTGCCCGATATTCATGGTGGGCGAAGCGGTCATGGAGATTATAATTCCCTTTCTCATGACGTTTATCGTTCATGAGCTGGAAAATCTCGCCGATCCCGCGATAGGCACGGTCAACAGCGGAAATATCGTTTTGTATTCCGTTCTGATGATCGTCTGCGGCGTATTCGCCATGGTTTGCGGCATTTACGGCGGGAAACTCGGCGCGAAGGCTTCCTGCGGGTTTGCGCATAATTTGCGCGAGGACATGTACAACAACTTGCAGACGTATTCCTTCGCCAATATTGACAACTACTCCACCGCAAGTTTGATAACGCGTATCACGACTGACGTTACCAACGTGCAGATGGCGTACCAGATGTGCATAAGAATGTTGGTGCGCGCGCCGGTGCTCTTCATCTCCGCGATAATAATGACGGTCATGATAGAGCCGTTTATGGCGCTCGTTTTCGGCGGCGCGGCGGTAGTTTTATCGATAGTCATTGCGGTGTGCATGTACAAAGTCGTTCCCTATTTCAGGACGATGTTCAAAAAATACGACGGACTCAACGCGGTGGTGCAGGAGGACTTGACGGGCATACGCGTCGTCAAATCTTACGTGCGCGAGGACAGGGAAATCTCCAAAATGCGCCACGCCGCGGGCGAACTTTACACCTATTCCGTCAAGGCGGAGCGCATTTTAACCGTGCTCATGCCCATGACGACGCTCGTCATGTTCATAGTCAATATCTGCATACTCACGATAGGCTCTAACATGTACGTCGGCAATATCGCGGGCAACGTCACGCCCTCGCAGATACAGACGCTCATTCAGTATTCCGCGCAGATACTTTCGGGAATAATGATGGTCGCCATGTGCCTCAACTACATAACCCTTTCCAAGGGCTCGATGGACAGAATTTGCGAAGTCCTCAACGAAAGGACGACTTTGCCCAAGCCCGTAGACCCCGTGTTCGAGGTCGCGGACGGCTCGATAGACTTCAACGACGTAGACTTCTGCTACACGCAAAAGTCCGAACTGATGGTTTTGAAGGACATCAAACTGCATATCGCTTCGGGCGAGACGGTGGGCATTATAGGCGCGACGGGTTCGGGCAAGAGCTCGCTCGTCTCCCTGATTCCCCGCCTTTACGACGTGGCGCAGGGCTCGGTCAAAGTGGGCGGAGTGGACGTCAGAAATTACGAACTCAACGTCTTGCGCGATAAAGTCGCAATGGTCTTACAAAAGAACGTGCTCTTTTCGGGCACGATAGCCGAAAATCTGCGCTGGGGCGACGAGAACGCCACCGACGAGGATATCCGCCTCGCCGCAAAACAGGCGTGCGCCGACGAATTTATCGACAACCTCCCCGGCGGCTACGATTACGACTTGGGGCAGGGCGGCGTCAACGTCTCGGGCGGACAGAAGCAGAGGCTATGCATAGCCCGCGCTCTCCTCAAAAAGCCCAAGATAATAATCTTCGATGATTCCACTTCGGCGGTCGATACGAAGACGGACGCAAAGATAAGGGCGGCGCTCAAAGCGTACGCGCCCGACATGACAAAGATAATAATCGCGCAGAGGATAGCTTCCGTGCAGGACGCGGATAAAATCATAGTTCTCGACGAGGGCAGGATTGACGCGATAGGCACGCACGAAGAGCTGCTGAAATCAAACGCGATATATTCGGAAATCTATCTCTCGCAGATAAAAGGAGGGGAAGAAAATGAGTAAGAAAGAAAATTTAGCCCCTCAGGCAAACTTCAAGGGCAGAAAACGCGCAAAGACCCCCATGAAAACGCTCGGCAGAGTGATAAAGTACGCGTTCGCCAACAACAAACTCGCTACGGCGTTCGTGTTCATATTCGTCCTGCTCGCGTCGGTCGCCAACGTCACCGCGGCTTCGAGGGTCTCCTATATAATCAAGGAATTGATAGCAAACGGCGCGCACGCGGATTTGAAAGGAGTGGTCTATCCCAACATAATATTCATGGGCTGCACCTATCTCGTGGGCTCGTTGTCGTCCTTTTCCTATAACCTGATAATGATGTATATCGCCAACGGCACGCTGTTGAAGCTGCGCGAAGATATGTTCACCAAGATGCAGTATCTTCCCATCAAGTACTTCGATTCCCACACCCACGGCGACATAATGAGTTTTTACACCAACGACGTGGACACGATGCGCCAGCTGCTCTCGCAGACCATTCCGCAGATTATATCTTCGGTGATAACGCTCGTCGCGATATTCGTGTTCATGCTGCTGTACAGCGTGACGCTACTCCTCGTTATCCTGCTGATTCTGGCTTGTTCCGCGTTCATGATAAAATATATCGGCGGCAAGTCGGCAAAGGAATACGTCATGCACCAGCGCGCCCTCGGCAACCTCAACGGCTACGTCGAGGAGATGACCGAAGGACAGAAGGTCATCAAGGTTTTCTGCCATGAGCAGAAGGCGAGGGAGGAGTTCAAAGTCGTCAACGACGAGTTAAACCGCGCGGGCTACAAAGCCAACACCTACGCGTTTATCATGGGACCCGTTATAAACAACATAGGCTATTTGCAGTACGTTTTGGTGGCGTTTGTCGGGATAATGATAATCGCGGTAGGTCACAGCGAGGCGGGCTTGCTCTCCATATACAGCTCGGTGTGGAACGCGGGTGAGACGAACAGAATAGCCGTCATGGCGGGCATGCTCGTGTCGTTTTTGATGTATTCCCGCCAATTCAATATGCCCGTAATGCAGGTAAGTCAGCAGTTCAGCGCTATCGTCATGGCGCTTGCAGGCGCGGAGCGCATATTCGAGATGACGGATACGCCTTCCGAGGATAAGGGCGGAGACATCACCCTGACCCATAACGAATGTCCCGAAGGCGGCTGGGCGTGGAAGAAGCCCAATGCGGACGGCACGTTCGAGTACATTCCGTTAAAGGGCGATATACGCTTTAACGACGTGACGTTCGGCTATACGGAAGACAAAGTCATACTCAAAAATATAAGCCTCTACGCAAAGCCCGGGCAAAAGATAGCGTTCGTCGGGGCGACGGGCGCGGGCAAGACGACGATAACAAACCTGATAAACCGCTTTTACGACATACAGTCGGGGGAAATCACCTACGACGGAATAAATATACGCGACATCTCCAAGCCCGATTTGCGCAAATCGCTCGGCATAGTCTTGCAGGATACGCACCTGTTCACGGGCACGGTTATGGACAATATCCGCTACGGCAGGCTCGACGCCACCGACGAAGAGTGCATAAACGCGGCAAAGCTCGCCAATGCGGACAGCTTTATAAGGCACTTGCCCGAAGGCTACCGCACCGTGATAAAGGGCGACGGGTCGAACCTTTCGCAGGGTCAGAACCAGTTGCTCGCCATAGCGCGCGCGATGGTCTCCGATTGCCCCGTGCTCATTCTCGACGAGGCGACGTCCTCGATAGACACGCGCACAGAAAAGCTCATCGAAGAGGGAATGGATAAACTCATGGAAGGCAGGACGGTTTTCGTCATCGCCCACAGGCTTTCCACCGTGCGCAACAGCAAGGCGATAATGGTGCTCGAACACGGCGTAATAATAGAGCGCGGCAACCACGAGCAGTTAATTGCGCAAAAGGGCAAATACTATCAGCTGTACACGGGCGCTTTCGAGCTCGATTAAAATTTGCAAATTCCGCGTTCGGCAAAAGGCGTTTACAGGCGCTATAATGACGTTATATAAGCGTTATAACGATAAGTCCGAACAAAAGTGCGGCAATATACAGGCGCTATAAAGGCGCGCAAAGAAAAAACTTTGCGCGCCTTTTTCCTTGATTTATGCGCGCGGTTTTAATATAATAGAGGGGAAATAAACGCAATTCAGGTGGCAAATGAAACAGCCGAGCAAATACATTCGCAATTTCTGCATAATCGCGCATATCGACCACGGCAAATCCACTCTCGCCGACAGGCTGATGGAGATGACGGGTCAGGTGTCCAAGCGCGACATGGAAGAGCAGCTCCTCGACTCGCCCGTCAGAATGTTTTACGACGCCAAGGACGGCAATGAATACACATTCAACCTGATAGATACTCCCGGGCACGTGGATTTCACATATGAAGTTTCCCGCTCTCTCGCCGCGTGCGAGGGCGCTATCCTCATAGTTGACGCGTCGCAGGGGATAGAGGCGCAGACGCTCGCAAACGTTTACCTCGCGATAGAAAATGACCTCGAAATTCTGCCCGTCATAAACAAAATCGACCTGCCTTCCGCCCGCCCTGACGAGGCGAAAAAGCAGATAGAAGACGTGATAGGGCTGGACGCTTCCTACGCGCCCCTCATCTCCGCAAAGGAGGGCACGAACATAGAGGAAGTGCTCGAAAGCATAGTCAAGTATTTCCCCGCCCCCCAAGGCGACGAGGACGCCCCCTTGAAGGCGCTGATTTTCGACAGCTATT
>CANREX010000053.1 GCA_947629735.1 uncultured Clostridia bacterium | reverse complement strand
TGTCGAAAAGTTCGACCATACTAAAGGCTATAAGTTTTCGACATATGCGACATGGTGGATAAGGCAGGCGATAACGAGGGCGATAGCCGATCAGGCGCGCACGATACGTATCCCCGTGCACATGGTGGAGACGATCAACAAGCTCACCCGCGTATCCCGCATACTGTTGCAGACGCTCGGCAGAGAGCCCACGCCCGCGGAAATCGCAAAGGAAATGGGCATTTCGGAGGACCGAGTGCGCGAAATACAGAAAATAGCGCAAGACCCCGTCTCGCTCGAAACGCCGATAGGCGAAGAGGAAGATTCCCACCTCGGCGACTTCATCGAGGACGACAGGGCGATAACGCCTTCGGACAGAGTTTCTTCAACTATGTTGAAGGAGACTTTGCTCGGCGTGCTCAACAGCCTTACCCCCCGCGAAGAAAAGGTGCTTCGCCTGCGCTACGGCGTGGACGACGGACGCCCCAGAACGCTCGAAGAGGTCGGCAAGGAATTCAATGTCACCCGTGAGCGCATAAGGCAGATAGAGGCGAAAGCGCTCAGAAAGCTGAGGCATCCTTCCCGTTCCAAACACCTTAAAGATTTCCTCGATACCTGATGGACAGGATAGGGAAAATCTGTTCGTATATAGACAAATGCGCTACGTTTGCCGACGTCGGCTGCGACCACGGATATTGCGCGAAGTACGCGATAGAGAGCGGGCTGTGCGATAAGGTCTATATAACGGATATAAGCGCAAAATGCCTCGCCAAAGCCGAAAAATTGCTCGCAAAACACGTCGCTTCGGGTGCGTGCGTTCCCGTCAGGTGCGACGGGCTCGAAGGGCTTGATAATGACATCGACCAAGCCTTGATAGCGGGAATGGGCGGCGAGGAGATAATAAAGATACTCAAAAACGGGTTTATCCCCGCAAAATTCATATTGCAGCCCATGAAGGACGCGCCCGATCTGCGCGCTTTTCTGATAGAAAGGGGCTGTAAAATACTCGTGGACGACATATTTTTTGACGGCAAGTACTACTTCGTTATAAAAGGCGAAAACAGCGGCGGAACTTCCCTTTATGGGGAAAAGGAGCTCGTTTTCGGCCGCGACAGCCTCAAAAACCCGACGGTTAAGGGCTATGCCGCCGCGGAAGCGGAAAAGCGCAGAAAGTATTTGCTTAGCGAAATGAGGGAGGACGTCCGCGAAAAATTGGAAAGACAGTACGAAATGTACAGGGAAACCGCCGAAAATGACGATTGAAAACTTACTTGAAATTCTTGAAAAGAATGTCGCGCCCGTCGCGCTTTCCGACGAATTCTGCGAAAAATACAAGGCGTACGACAACAGCGGCATAATAATAAACTGCGGAAATCGCTTAAATGGCGCGCTGTTTTCGCTCGATTTGTCGGCAGAGTGCGTGAAAAAGGCGGAAGAGTGCGGCTTCAACGCGATAGTCACTCACCACCCCGCGATTTACGGCGGGATAGAAGGGCTCGATTTGACGAAAGATCCACAGGCAAAGGCGCTTGCGCGCTGTATAGAAAAGGGGATATCCGTCATCTCTATGCACTTGAATTTCGACGCCGCGGAGCGGGGCATAGATTATTTTCTCATGCGCGGCTTGGGCGGGGAGAGCGGAAAGATTTGTCTGCCTCTCAGCCGCGGCGGCTACGGCAGGGTCTATCCGATAAAGCCCGTTAAATTTTCACAATTTATACAGAGCGCGGCGGCGGAATTTTCAACGCGCAGGATAACTTCCTACGGAGACGGGGAAAAGACGATATCCACGGTCGCTTCGTTCTGCGGCGCGGGCTGCGACGACGAAGCGATAGCGTTTGCCGCGGAAAACAGCGCCGACGTTTTCGTATCGTCGGACTTCAAACACCATCAGATAACCGCGCTTGCGGAAAGAGGGATAAACGTCGTAAATCTCACGCACTATTGCGCTGAGGCGTACGGCTTTAAGGAAATATACAACAAAATCAAACAAATTACGGATATTCCGACGTCGTTTTTCATCGACGCGCGGTTTATGTGAACCGAAAAGGAGATATAACATGTCGCAGATAACACAGTTGCTCAAATATCAGCAAAAGGACGCGGAGTTGCTCGCCATAGAGCAGGAAGTAGCGGGCTCGGAAGCGCGAAAGAAGTACGTCCAGACCAAGAACTTCATCAAAAAGGCGAGCGAAAAGCTCGACCAGCTCGAAGGCAAGTCGCAGGAATTGTTGCTTTTGATGGAGAGGCTCAACAACAAGTACGCGGAGATAACCGACGTCTTGAAGGACTTCGAAAACCTCGACGAGCTCGTAAACAGCGGGGCGGACATTTCCTTTTATCAGCGCAACGCGGCGCAGATAGCCGACAGCATAAAGGCGCTCAAAGCGGACATCGCCAATCTTACGACGGCCGCAAAGGAGACGGCGGAAGAGTATCAGGCGTTGAAGAAGAAGGTCATCGCGGCGCAGAAACAGTATCCCGTGGCTCAGGCGGAGTATCAGGAATACAACAACTCCAAAAAGGCGGCGGCGAGCGCGATAACGGCGGAGCTCGAAGAGATCGCGAAAGACATCGACGAGAATATAATGCGCAAATATCAGGCTAAGCGTTCGGAAAGAATTTTCCCCATAATCTGCGCGATAAAGGCGGACAGATGCCCCAAGTGCGGAATGGAACTTTCGATTGCGGGCAAGGAAATCGTGGCGTCGGGCAAGGGCGTCGAGTGCGAAAATTGCCACAGAATACTCTATCTCGAAAAATAACGGCGGGTGAAAAGGTATGGACATGCAGAATAAGACGCTGCTCATCTTCGGCGACAGCATAATGAACGGCTCGGGAAACAACAACTACGGCGTAGGCGAATATCTCGCCGCGCAGTTCGGCTTTAAATTGCTCAAATACACAGTGGGCGGCGCGCGCGTCGGCTTCGTCAAGGGCAAGAGCTGGGAAGTGGAGCAGGTCAAAAAGATAATTTCCGACAAGGTCAAGCCCGACTATATAATTTTCGACGGGCTGACAAACGATTGTTGTATCGAGGCGAAAGAGGGAGAACCCGACGTGCCGTTGGGAGATTTCCCCGTGGGCTATACTCCCAAACCGATAGAGGAGATAGGTGAAAACGACGATTTCTCCACGTGTTTCGACGCGATTTTATGCGCGCTGATGGAGCATTTCCCCACCGCAAAGATATTGTTCGTCCGCCCGCACAACATGGGCAGAAGAGACGACGTTTTGCAAAGGCAGTACGGCGAGCGCGCGCTTGCGATTTGCCGCAAGTGGGGCGTTTCATACGTGGATTTGTATTCGGAAAGCGGAATGAACACATTCCTGCCCGAGCACAGAGACGCATTTACCGCGGATAGCTACGGCTGGGGAAGGGGGGATTGCACACACCCCAACGCACTCGGCTACGAGCTTAAATACATGCCCTTGATTTCCGCGAAGATAAAGACGCTGTAAATAAGGCTTAATAGCGAAAAAAAGCGAAACAAGGTGCAAAAACAGGAGTTTTTATGAAAGTTTTGATGATAAACGGCAGCACGCACGAAAACGGCACTACCGCCGCCGCACTCAAAGTCATAGCGGAAGAGCTTGAAAAGCAGGGAGTGCAAAGCGAAATCGTCTGCCTCGGCACGGCGGCAGTACATACCTGCATGGGCTGCGGCTCATGCCAGAAGACGGGCAAATGCGTATTCGGCGACGACCCCGTCAATGCGATAGGTGAATCGGTAAAAAGCGCGGACGGCTATATTTTCGGCGCGCCCGTGCATTACGCTTCGCCCTCGGGCGCGATAATAGCCCTTCTCGACAGGCTGTTTTACGCTTACGGCGGATATATGAAGTTCAAACCCGCGGCGAGCATCGTCGCGGCGCGCAGGGCGGGCACGACGGCTTCGTACGACGTTCTCAACAAGTACATCGGCATAAACAACATGATTCAGGTGCCCTCGACCTATTGGAACATGATACACGGTTCTTCCGCGGAAGAGGCTATGAAGGATGAAGAGGGCGTAACCGTAATGCGCGCGGTAGCTTCCAATATGGCGTGGTTGCTTAAATTGCTTGACAACGCCAAGGGCACGCCGCTCGAAAAGCCCGTGATAATTCCCAAGGCTAAAACCAATTTCATAAGGTGATTTTTTTCAAAAAACTCAGTATAAAAGGGCTGAATAAGGCGAAAAAATAAAAAATCGGCAAAAATTCGGCAAAAAATTTGCGCCCGCCGCGTGGGGCTTATGACCCACGCGGCGGGCGCTTTACGCTATTTATCTTTAAATTACGGTGTGACCCTGTTGATATCTCTGGGGAACATTGCGGCGTAGCGCACGTTCTTGAAGCCGAGCAGGTGCATAGTCAGCCTTTCGAGCCCCAGCCCGAGCCCGCCGTGAGGGGGCGCGCCGTATTTGTGCAGCATGAGATACGTCTCGAATTCGTCGGGATTCATTCCCAACTTCTTCATCTTGGCGACCTGTTCGTTGTAGTCGTGTATTCTCTGTCCGCCGCTCGTTATCTCTATTCCGCGGAACAAGAGGTCGAAAGAGAGGGTGACTTCGGGGTCGTCGGGGTCGTCCATCGTGTAGAAGGGGCGCTTTTTGGAGAGATAGTGGGTGACGAAGAGGAAGTCCGAACCGAACTGCTGCTTAGCCCATTTGCCGAGGAACGCCTCTTCTTCGGGCTCGAAGTCCTTCATATCGGTGATGTTTTTCAGCTTCTTTACGCACAGTTCTTTCGCGTCCTTGAATTTCACGCAGGGAATTTCTGTAATTTCGGGGATGTCCGCCTTCAAAAGCTCTACTTCCGGCGCATATTCCGTCTTTAACAGGTTCATTATATATTTCAACGCGCCCGTCTCCATGTTCATTATGTCGGTGAAGCTGTCGATATAACCCATTTCGAAGTCCATGGAGATGTATTCGTTGAGATGCCTGCTCGTGTCGTGGTGCTCCGCGCGGAATACGGGCGCAATTTCGAATACCCGCTCATATACGGGCACAAGGCACTGCTTGTAGAGCTGGGGGCTCTGTGCAAGGAAAACCTGCTTCCCGAAATAATCGAGCTTGAACACGTTCGTTCCGCCCTCTGCGCCCGCGAAGTTGATTTTAGGCGAGTGAATTTCCGTAAAACCCTGTTGGGAGAGGTATTCGCGGAAGCCCCTCTGAATGCCCTCCTGCAATTTGAATATCGCCCTTTCTCTGGGGTTGCGCAGCGTGACGGGGCGGTAGTCGAGGTTTACGCTTAAATCGCAGTTCACCTGCTTTTTGGAGATGACAACGGGCGGAATGGCGGCGGGAGTGGACAAGATAACTATATCGTGAATTTGCAACTCGTATCTCTCGCTGCCGTCGCGCGTCTCGCTTTTAACTACTTTGCCCGTAATTTTTGCCGCGCACTGCTCGACGATGTCCTCCCCGAGGCGATAGGAGGAAAACTCGGGGGAGTATACGCATTGAATAAGCTCCCTCGCGGTTCTCACTATAATAAACGCGAAATCGGACATATCCCTGATATTGTGAATCGCGCCTTTTATGGTGACTTCTTCGCCGACGTGTTCGGAAAACTCGCTGTAAGGGGTGGTTGTCGGGGCGATGACGCCCGTAATATTTTCCATAGAATACCTCAACTGAATAATTTATCTAAATTTTACGGCATAAACCGTCAAAAAGCAAGTATTTTCAAAAAAGATTTTACCGTACTGTTGCATTTTTGCAACGGCGGTAGTATACTTATAGTTACAACCGAATATTTAAGTGCTGCCCGATATTTTTTTATAAAAATTTCTGCGGTGTGCGTGGCTTGAAAAAATCGTAATCCACAATATTTATAAGGGAGCGCTTCGTTTGCGGGAATAGGCAAGGTCTGTGAATTCACGGAAAGTCCATTTAACTTCCGCGCAACGGCGCACCCACCTGCGAGAAGCGGGTTAAACCTTTTTCATGACACGGCATCTGCGGATTTTTTTATTTTTCCGCTTTTTATTATTCCGCGGTTTTTTATTATTTCAACCGCGTTTGAAGTCTGAAAAGACTTAATGTTTAAATTTTTGAGTTTAATATTCGAGCGGTTTCGCTCAGACGAGCAGCATTTTTTCGTTCGGATTGTCGCATGCGGGCGGGTAATTGAGATGTCTCCATAGCGAATACGCGCGGGAAGTAAGCGAAAAGCACTTTTTCGCCTCGCCTTCCAACGCGAGGTTTTCGCAGTTTACGGGCGCGAGGGCGGAAAGAAGTTCGTCCGCCCGCTCTTTTTTTACTGCGAGCACGCGCAAAGGCAGTTCGGCTTTCAAAAATTTCGCCGTGTCGTCGGCGTACAGCCCGAGGAGATTTGCGGCGAGTATGCGCGCAATGCGCGATTTTGAATACCTCTTGCCCGAACACGCTTCGATTATCCCGCCGTAGTCCGCGCCGAGCGATTTTTTTATCCTGTTTTCCAGCCCTTCCGTGCACCCGTAAACCCGTTTCAAATTGTCTTTTTCGCACAAAAACGCCCAATCCGCGGCGAGCCGCTCGAATCTTTCCCCGTTGTCCTTCGCCGCCGTAAAATCGCGGTAGGAGAAGGGGGGCATGCGCGTTGGCGCGTATCGCGCGCGCCGATGAATAATTTCCGCAAAGTTTTTCCTCGCCGTAGCCCGCGCCTATCCGCTTTACGGGCAGTATTTTTATGTCTTTTCCGCTCTTTAAAATGGCTTTTGCGTATTCCACGCCGAGGATATTGTTGGGGTGGGAGATGAAATCCCCGTCGCCGCCGCACTTTTCGAACGCGGCGCAATAGCTTCTGATATAACTTTCACCGCCGTCGAGCCCGCTTTCGAGGGCGGCACGGAATTTTTCGCTCTCGTCGTTCAAAAGGCGCGCCGCCTCGAAGAAATTCTCCGCGCAGCCCGTCTCATGTCCGAATGTGACGGCTTCCGCCCCGGGTATGGAGCACACCGTCTTTACGGCGCCTTGCGCGAAAATCTCCGCGGGGGCTACCGCAAAGGGCGCGGGGAGTTCTATAACGGCGTCCGCGCCGCACAAAACGGCATGCCTTGCGCGGGCGTACTTGTCGTTCCTGCACATTTCGCCGCGCTGGGTAAAACAGCCGCTCATCACGCAGACTACGGCGTCATAGCCGCTTGCCGCCGCCCGACCTATAAGATATTTGTGACCGTTGTGCAGCGGATTAAATTCACAAATAATTGTCAAAATTTTCATTTCAGACCTTTACAACCAAAAAATTTTAATATATAATAATGCTGTAATAATTTGCGCGTACGCGATTTATTCCATTATAAATCAATCGCGCGAAGAAATAAAGTATTTTTAGGAGTTTTGATATGGGATTACTTGAAGAAATCAAAGCAAAAGCGGCGGCACGCAAAAAGACGATAGTCCTTTGCGAGGGCGAGGACAAGCGCGTTATCGAAGCGGCGGCAAAGATCACCAAGGAAGGCATCGCCAAAATCGTTTTGATCGGCAATGCGGAAGAGTGCAAGAAGGTAGCCCCCGAAGTTGACCTTACGGGCGTTACGCTTATCGACCCTTTGACCTCGGACAAGACCGCGAAGTACGCTTCCATTCTCTATGAAGCGAGAAAAGCCAAGGGCATGACGGAAGAAGAAGCCGCAAAACAGGCAAAGGACAGGACTATGTTCGGCGCGCTCATGCTCAAAGCGGGCGACGTTGACGGATATGTTTCCGGCGCGTGCCACTCCACGGCGAACACCCTTCGCCCCGGTTTGCAGGTCGTAAAGACCGCCCCCGGCATAAAGACGGTTTCCAGCTGCTTTATCATGATTGCTCCCGAAGGCGAGAACAAATATAATCCCGACGGCGTGGCGGTATTCGCCGACTGCGCTATAAACATAGAGCCCGACGCCCAGCAGCTTGCGGACATCGCGGTATCTTCCGCAAAGACCGCAAAGGACATAGCGGGAATAGAGCCGAGGGTAGCCATGCTTTCGTTCTCCACCAAGGGAAGCGGCAACGACGACAAATTCTTCAAGTCCGTTCCCAAGATGCAGGAAGCTACCGCGCTCGCAAAGCAGATGGCGCCTGACCTCGCTCTCGATGGCGAATTCCAATTCGACGCGGCGGTCGCGCCCGAAGTAGGTCAGCTCAAAGCGCCCGGTTCTACCGTTGCGGGCAAGGCGAATGTTTTCGTATTCCCCAACATCAACGCGGGCAATATCGGTTACAAGATAGCTCAGCGCTTCGGCGGATATATGGCGATAGGTCCTGTCTGCCAGGGCTTTGCAAGACCTTTGAACGACCTTTCGAGGGGCTGCAACGTGGAAGATATAGTCGCGACGGTCGCGGTTACGGCTTTGCAGGCTGAATAATTTTCGCAATAAAAGTCACATAAAGTGGGATAAAAGGAGAAAATCTATGAAGATTCTTGTTATAAACGCGGGCAGTTCTTCCCTTAAATATCAGCTCATCGACATGGAGACGGAGGGCGTTATCGCCAAGGGCGGCTGCGAAAGAATAGGCATACAGGGTTCGCTTCTCAAAGCGAAGGGCAACGGCAAGGAAAAGATATACGAAAAGCCCATGCCCAACCACAAAGTGGCGATAGAGCTCGTCCTCGAAGCGTTGCAGGATAAGGAGATAGGCGTGATAAAGTCCATGTCCGAAATCGGCGCGGTGGGACACAGGGTAGTCGCCAGCGGCGAATACTTCAAGAAAACCACGTTGGTTACCCCCGAAGTCATGAAAATTCTCGAAGAGAAAACCTTCGAGCTTGCGCCTTTGCACAACCCCGCCGCGGCGATGGGAGTGCGCGCCTGCCTCGAAGTTATGCCCAAGACGCCCATGGCGCTCGTTTTCGACACGTCTTTCCATTCGACGATGCCCGAAAAGGCGTATCTGTACGGCGTTTCTTATGACGACTACAAAAATTACGGCGTAAGAAAATACGGCTTCCACGGCACGAGCCACAAATTCGTCTCTCAGGAAGCGGCAAAATACCTCGGCAAAAAGCCGCAGGAGCTTAAAATCGTCACCTGCCATCTCGGCAACGGCTCTTCCATAACGGCGGTAGACGGCGGCAAGTGCGTCGATACGTCCATGGGCTTCACGCCTTTGGCGGGCGTGCTTATGGGAACGCGCTCGGGCGACATCGACGCGTCGGCGGTGGAATTCCTCGCGAGGAAGAAGGGCATGAGCCATGCGGACATCGTCACCTACCTCAACAAGCAGTGCGGCGTTGCGGGAATTTCTGGCGTTTCGAGCGATTTCAGAGATTTGATAGCGGGCGCGGAGCAGGGCAACGAAAGGTGCGCTCTCGCCCTCGACATGTTCGCATATCAGACGAAGAAATACGTCGGCTCTTACGCTGCGGCAATGGGCGGGCTCGACTGCATAGTGTTCACCGCGGGAATAGGCGAAAATACTCCCATCGTAAGGGCGGGGGTATGCGAAGGGCTTGAATTTTTGGGCGTTAAGCTCGACAAGAAAGCCAACGAGGGCAAAAACGACGGCTCCATCCGCGAGATTTCCACCAAGGACAGCAAAGTCAAGGTGCTTGTCATTCCCAC
>CANREX010000052.1 GCA_947629735.1 uncultured Clostridia bacterium | reverse complement strand
GTTTCCCGCCCTACTCCCTTAGCAGGGGAGCCCCTTGAGCCTCTTGGGTACGTCCGCATCTGTGTAAATAAATATCCGACGTCAAGTAAGGAGAGGCTCTCGCCCGCAGACCCGACGAATATTTCAGCCGAGGGCAAACGCCCGTCGCCCGACGAGCAAAAAGCGGGGATGGGAAGCCCCTTTCCGACTTTTGCTAAAACAATATAACACAATACGGCAAGATTGTCAAAGCATTATTTGCCGTTTTGCAATAAATTTCCCCCTTCAATTTACATTGGGCGCGCTCAGTGCGCGCATTTTTTCGCGACGTTGGGGTCAAACTCCTGCATGCTGCGGTTGAATTCCTCTATGCCGTCGCGTATCGTCTTTTCGCAGTCCTTCATACATTCGAGGAGCAGCGGGTTGAAATCCCCGCACTCACCGTTGAAAATCATCGCCATGGCGACTTCGTGAGAGTACGCGTTTTTGTACACCCTGCGGCTTGTGAGCGCGTCGTAGACGTCCGCGAGAGACACCACCTGCGACCAGATGGGAATTTCGTCGCCGACGAGCCCGTCGGGATAGCCGCAGCCGTCGTACTTTTCGTGATGCCAACGGCTAATATCGTACGCGTATTTGAGCAAGGGTTCGTTCTGAAAGGGCATGCTCTTCACCAATTCAGACCCGAGCGCGGCGTGCGTTTTCATTACTTGAAATTCATCTTTTGTCAGCCTTGCGGGCTTTGTGAGCACCTCTTCGGGGATATAGATTTTTCCTATATCGTGCAAGCCAGAAGCCGTCGCGATTATGTCGATGTCCTCCTTGGTAATGCCGTACTTATCCGTCTTTTCTATAAGTCTGCTCAAAAGTATGCGCGTTATCAGGTTGATATGCAAGACGTGCAGACCGCTTTCGCCGTTGCGCACTTCGAGGATATGCCCGAGCACCGCCACCATTAAATCGCTGTTCTTTTCCCTGCTGAACGAGAGTTTTTTGACGTCCGCCGCGTCTATCGCGTCAGCCACCGCCGCAGCGGGCTGCATGACAGAATCGACGGCGTTTGCCACCCTGCGCCTGACCACCTCGTTGTCGAAAGGTCTGCAAATATAGTCGTAAGCACCGCTTTCGAGCGCCCTGTGCACGATAGAGGGCGTATTTACGCCGAGTATCATTATAACGGGGATATTTTCAAAGCCCTCTTCCTTCATACATTCCATCACGCGGAAGCCGTCCATCTCGGGCATGACCACGTCGAGCAGCAACGCCTTTATCTCCTTGCCCTCCGAGCGCAGAATTTCCATCGTTTCCAGACCGTCGCTGGCGGTTATCACCTCGTAATCTTTGCCGAGGATAGCCGCGAACGTATCCCTGTTGATTTCACTGTCGTCAGCGACAAGCACTTTGTTTATTTCGCTCATTTGTTTTCCCCCATCGCCGCGCCGTTTGCGCGCGGCTGCCGATACGGCTGTATTATATCACAACGCCCCGATTAAATCAAGACGCAATTTTCAAATTCTCTGTAATATCCGCTTTTTGAGGATAGGAAGGCTTTCTTTCCCGCTTTTTTTACGCTTTTTTCCGCTATTTCACGCGCGCGTTTTTGCGCGGCAAATGCGCTTTAAAGGCTGATTTCTTCGGGGTTTTTTAAGACTTCTCCCAGACCTCCGCGCCGTTTGCGCCCTCGTGCCAGAACAACCCGTCCGCGCCGCCTGTAAAAGGGTCGTCCGCGCTGTAATAATACACGGGCGCGGTCTTTAAGACGTTGTTCCCTTTGTCGTTCCCGCCCATATTGATAAATTTATTCCATTCATCTTGTCCGCCGCGGAAATAAATTCTCTGTATTTTGCAGCTGCCGAACGCCTTATACCCCAAATTTTTGAGGCTGACGGGAATGTAAATTTCGGACAGATTTATATCGTTTCCGGACGTAATCGCGTCGAATACGTTTGCGCCTATCACTTCCAAACCTTCGTTCAGGACAACTTTGGTAAGACTTGTGCAGCCGCTGAAAGCGCGATCTTCTATCGTCTTGACGCTGCCAGGGACAGTTATTTCGGTAAGCGCGGTAATTCCCTCGAATGCGTACGCACCTATGACGGTCACGCCAGCGGGTATCTGTGCGCCGCCGAAGCCGAACAGCAACTTGTTTTCCGTCCTCTCCACTATGCAGTTTTCGCCGTAATACGCCGTGTTGCCGCTATCCACAGTCACGCCGAGCGAAATGCAGCCCTTGAACGCCTCTTCGCCGATAGACGTCACACTCCCGTGGATAGTCAGATGAGAGGAGAGCTCTCCGCAGCCCTCGAACGCGTTAGCCCCTATACTTTCGAGCACGGGAGACAGGGAGATTTCTTTGAGCGCAGAGCAGCTGTGGAACGCATTTTCGCCGATGGACGTCACTCCCTCTCCGCCCGTCACGGTCAAGAGGGCTGTGCAACTGTCGAACGCGCCCGCGCCGATAGTCGTCACGCTTTCGGGGATATCCACGCCGAGCAGGGTTTTATTCTCCGCAAACGCGTTTTCGGCTATGCCCACTACGGGCGCGCCATCGTTGTCCGCGGGGATAACTATGTTTATCTCTTCCTTCTTTATCAGCCCCGCGACATAGTAGCTTGCGCCGTCGTCATTTGTTTCGAACCTGAACACCACGGGCGGCCAAATTGTAATTTCGCCCTCCACATAGTGCCACATTTTGCCTTCGGGGAACTGCTCGTTGAAGGGGTTTTTATCGCTGTAACAATAAATTTCGCTGTCGGGGAAAAGCAGTTCGACATCTCCGTCTTCCTCCCCGTCGTCTATAACGGAAAGGCGCTCCCATTGCGCCGCGTCGCCGCAGAAGTAGACGCGGGTTATTTCGCACAGCGCGAACGCGCCGTCGCCGATAGCCAGAACGCCCTTGCCGAGCACGAGGTTTTTTATCCCGCGGCAGCCCTCGAACGCGCCCGCGCCTATATCGGTGACGCTGTCGTGAATCGTTATGTCGCCGAGGGCGGCGCAGCCCGCAAACGCCCTGTCGTCTATCCTTTTCAAGCCCTCTCCGCCGCTCATCGAGGCGAGAGACGAGCAATTTTCAAACGCGCCCGCGCCGATAGACGTCACGCTTTCGGGGATATTGAGCGAGGTTATCGCGCACGCGGCGAACAGCCCCGCGGGGATACGCGTGACCTTGTCGCCCAATTTGAGAGCGGTGATAACTCCGCCGAAAATTTCTTCGGCTCTCGCCTTGGGGTCGGCGCAGTCCACCGCGTTGAACGTGACGTCCGCGAGCAGTTCGCAGCCGTTGAACGCCTTCTCGCCTATTGTGACAACCCCCAAGCCTATCGTTGCGCGCGCGGCTTTTAAGCAGCCGTCGAACGCGCCCGCTTTTATCTCGCCGACGCCGTCGGGAATGAAGATTTCACCCAGCGAGGCGCAGCCCGAAAACGCGTTTTCGCCTATTAAAAGCAGGTTCTTTCCCTCTCCGCCGTACGTCACGGTGGCGAGGTCGAGGCAGGAATAGAACGCGAAACCGCCGATTTCTTGCAAACTTTCGGGAAGAGTTACCGCGGTAATATGCGCGCAGTTTGCGAACGCATAGTCGCTTATCTCCGTCCCGCACGTCACGGTCACGGTTTTCAAAGAGGCGGGTAAGTCGTCGTTGATGTCCGCCCCGAAAATATAGCATAATTTGCCGCCGTCTGAAAGGGACGCGCCGACGAACGGCAGGGTAATTTCGGTCAAGCTGTCGCAGCCTTTGAACGCGCCCGCGCCGATAGACGTCACACATTCGCCTATCGTGGCGGACGTCATCTTTACGCCCGCAAAGGCGTATGCCGCGATTTCGGTCACGTCGCTGTCTCCCGCTTTCAGGGGAACGGTAAGGGAAGACGTCTGCCCGTAATATCCCGCTATCGCCGCGCCGCCCTCCGTCAGCGCCCATTTATATATGCCGCCGTCAGCGGAGATTTCCCCGTGCTTGCCGCCGTAGCGATAGACGGTGCGCACGCTTTCCGTGACGCCGTACCACTCCGCGGCTTTGCCATCGGAATACGAGAACGCCGCGATATTTTCACAGCCCGCGAACGCGTTCTCGCCTATATACGAAACGCTGTCGGGCAAGATTACATAGCCGAGAGAGGCGCAATCTTCAAACGCGCCCGCGCCTATCGCGGATATGCCGCTTTCCACCGTGACGCCCGTCACCGCCGAATTGCCGCGCAGAGCGTTTGCCGCAATTTCCGCAACGCCCTTTTCTTCCGCCGCTTCTTCCGCTTCGCCCGCAATTCCGATCGAGATTTCCGCGGGGAAGGATATCTCCCCCTCAGCCGAGGGATAGCGCGCGATAACTACCGAGCCGTCCTTTCTCGCCGCCCAGACGATTCCGCTTTGGGTAACGCCGCACTCGCCGCCGTAGCTGTAAACGACGGGTATAAGCGCGGTTTCTTCGCCCCAGCCCGCGGGCTTTGCCGAAGAGGGGTAATACAGCGCGGCATTGGCACAGCCCGAGAACGCGTTTTCGCCTATCCGAATCAGGTCGACGGGAATTTCCGTTCCGCCCAAATTCACGCAGCCCGAGAACGCGCCCGCGCCGATAGACGTCACGCTTTCGGGAATGACGACGCTTTTCACAACCGCCTTGTCTTTAAACGCGTTGTCGCCTATCTTTACGACGGTTCTGCCCTTCCACTCGGCGGGTATGACGACGTCCGCCTCGCTGCCCTCATAGCCGACGACGGTATATTCCCCGCCGCTTTGGCTGTATTGCAGCCCTTCCGTGCCGTAGTACCACTTGGCGTAAAAGCTCTTATTCCCCGTAGAGCCCGCTGCTATCCCGTCCGCGGTCTCGGTCAGATTTTCGTCGGTGAACCAGCCGCCGAATGTGTAATCTTTGCGCGCAGGCGGGGCGAGCTCTATTTTGCCGCTGTCCACGTTGTAGGAAGCGGGGTTTTGCGCGGAATTCGTGCCCTCGTCCAGATAATAAGTTATCGTATATTGGGTTATCGTCCACTTTGCCCACAGCTCCAACTCACCGTATGAGCCCGCGGGCAGTTTTTCTTTCTTTTCTGAATACTCCCCGTCCGCGTACCAGCCGTCGAAGGTATAGCCCGCCCTCTCTTCGGGCGCGGCAAAGGTGATTTCCCCGTCGGTTATCCTGTACTTTGAGGGGTTGGCGGAAGAGTTACGACCGCCGCCCAAATTGTATTTTATATCGTATTCTATCGCCGTCTTCACCGCGGTGACCACGACGTCGTCCGTGATGTGAGAAAGGTCGTGCGCGGTCTTATCCCACACTATGTTATAGCCCGTCTGCTGCACGGGTTGGGGGATATCGCTCACGCCGTCGCCATCGTAGACTTCCCGCACGATGTCGTCATATCCTTCTTGCCTGAAAGTAACGGTGAACTTTTCCCTTGTTATCGTGAGCTTCGCCGTCATGTCGGGTATAGCCTCGTAATTGAGCCTGTCGCCCGTGAAGTGCGCGGTTACGGTGTATTCGCCCGCCGCCGCGACTCCGTTGCCCGTATATGAGACCGTCACGCCCTCGGGCATGCCCTGCGCCTGTATGGACTTAGGCAAGCCGTCGTAGGGGAATTCCGCGTCCGCGAAGGTGACCTCGCTCATGTCGTAGACCGCCTTGTTTATCGTGAGCTTCGCCGTCATGTCGGGTACGGGTTCGTACACGGTGAGGTCCACTATAAACTTCGCCGTTATGGTGTAGACGCCCGCGTTAGTCCTGCGGTTACCGTAATAGCTGACGCCGACGCCCTCGGGAAGATTTGTCGCCTCTATCGAGTGCGGCTCGCCGTCGTAGGTGTATTCCGCGTCCGCAAAGGTGACGCCGCTCATATCCATCGTATCTTTATAATAATAGCCGCAGACGGTGCATGTGCGCCCTTCGAACGTGTGTTCGCCCTCGTAGCCCTTTACGTCGGTGTGTTCGCACGTGGCGCTCTTCCAATGGGAAGATGAGTCGTACTCCCACTCATCCCCGAAAGTGTGCTTATGCCCGCACGAAATTAAAACCGCCGACGCTATCGCCGCAAGGGCGGCAAGAATTACAGCTGCCGCGACCTTGAATTTTCTCTTCATCTGCTTCCCTCTTACCCCGCGCGCCGCCAAGATAAAGGCGCACGCCGCTTACATTGAATTTTATCACAAACCCGCCGCTTAGTCAAGAGGGGTATTTCATATAATATTGTCTATGTTGTAATAAGACGGAAATAATATTGCCATTTAATATTGTCATTCTGCCCGAGAGCGTAAAAACGCAATGTTTTTCTGCCCGAGAGCGTAAAAACGCAATGTTTTTCTGCCCGAGAGCGTAAGAACGCTTTCCCCTACTGTCATTCTGCCCGAGGGCGTATGCCCGACGGTTTGTAGAAAATTTTTGCGATTAAGCAAAAATTTTCACAAAGCGTAGTGAACGATTATTATTTTTACTGTCATTCTGAGCGAAGCGTTAGCGTAGTCGAAGAATCCGGAATTTCATTGCGGTTTGGAATTTGCTATGCGGCATACCCAGCCGGACCCATTCGACTTCACTCGCTATCGCTCGTTCCGCTCAGGGTGACATAATGAGGTGTCATTCTGCCCGAGGGCGGTAGCCCGACGGTTTGTAGAAAATTTTTGCAATTAAGCAAATATTTTCACAAAGCGGAGTGAACGATTATTATTTTTACTGTCATTCTGAGCGAAGCACCGTAGGTGCGTAGTCGAAGAATCCCGAGGATAGAAGTGAAAAAAGCCGTTTCAAAGTTATTCCCTACCACCACGAGGGGATTCTTCGACGCAATCGAGCACATTCGTGCTCTCATTTGCTCAGAATGACAACACCTTAATTAGCGCAGTACATAATTAAAAATTGCGGGAGCGGTTAGAAATGCGCAAACGCTCGGGGATATTTGCAATTACGAAGTCTATAAACGCAGAGAAGCAAGCAAGACAAGGAAAGCGAGCACCGACCGCAGGGAGTTTACATAGACGTAAACGACCCCCTTATTCCCCTACCTTTCCCAAAATAAATTACGGCGCAAGCAAAACCGCGCTTTTGCGCAGCGCAACCCAATTTGCGAAAACTTTCGCCTCAGCGAGGTGAATGCCTGCGATTATATATTTCGCGTGCCCTTAAAAATCGCAGGCAGAGGGCGAGTAGCCCTCCCCCTCACGAAAAATTTGCGGGCGCGCAACCGCACGCAAATTTTTGTGAACTTTTTATCTGCGTTTAGCGGCAGCAAAAAACGGGTGAAAAAGCATACAATTTGCCTCGGAGCAAAAATCAAGTACAAATTATTTTACTTTTTTTGCAGCAAATGTTATAATAATATATGTGGATAGTTGATTTATCAACTATCCCGGGGAACGTATATGAAAACCAACAAACCGAAAAAATTGAATTCGTCGGCGCAGGAAGCGAAAAGCTCGCACTTAAAGACGATAAACCGCGAAATGCTTATAGGCTGGCTGATAATTGTCGCGGTGCTGACGGTTACATATATTATCGAGGTGGCAAAGCACGACAGGACTTTGACGTATCTCCTCATATTCATTCCCGTTATAACGCTGCCGCTTGCCGCCGCGTTTATAATCTACCTCAAAAAACCCGATTGGAAGGGCTTGTGCTATGTGATAGTGCCGGGATATTTCATCATGTATCTTTTCGTTATGATAACGGGCAGCACCGCAATGGTGTTTTCCTATATCCTGCCGATGCTCTCACTCTTGATTTTGTATCACCACCCCAACCTCATTCTGTGCACGGGGATAGCCGCGCTGATACTCAATCTTATATCCATAACGCTCATTCACTACGATATAAATTATTTTTCCTCGCAGGTGGACGTCTCCGTAAAGGATTCGGAAATACAGGTCGCACTGATTATTCTGTGCTTCGGCGGATGCTACTTCGCCTCCCGCCTGTATGACAGAATTTCAAAGCAGAACTACGACTATATCGCGACGCTCAACGAAAAGAACGAGCATATCCGCAGCATGTCGCTGCAAACCATTACCACGATAGCCAACATGCTCGACGCGAAAGACCCCTACACGGAAGGTCATTCGCAAAGGGTTGCGGAATACTCGCGCACGCTCGCGCTCGGGCTTGGCATGGGAGATGTCGAGGCGGACAACATACGCAAGATAGCGCTCATGCACGATATAGGCAAAATAGGCGTGCCCGACAACATTTTGAACAAGGCGGAAAGGCTGAATCCTGATGAATACGAACTGATGAAGCTGCACGCCACTGTGGGAAGCGAGATCGTAAAGGACGTAAGCACTTTGCCCGGCATTTACGACGGCGTGCGCCACCACCACGAAAACTACGACGGCAGCGGCTATCCCGACGGGCTCAAAGGCGAGGATATCCCCTATATCGCGCGCGTCATCGCCGTCACCGACTCTTTCGACGCGATGACGACCGACAGGGTTTACCGCAGGCACCTGAGCAGCAAACAGGCGATTGAAGAGCTGAAAAAGGGCAAGGGAACGCAGTTCGACCCCGCAATCACCGACAAGATGATAGAAATGCTCGCCTCGGGCGAGATGAAAAATATCAGCCCCGATATCGCCGAGGGCGAAGAGGACTGAACGCTTGCGGAAAAATTTAAGACCGTTGCGGAAATGACCGTGAGGGGCGGAGAAACCGTTACAATGCGGAGAATGACCGTTGCGGAAATGACCTGCGGGGCGGGATAATAAAAAAAATCGGGGCGGGCGGCGCGAAAAAATTTCGCGCCGCCCGCTTTTAATTGTCATTTACTTTGCGTTTTTTTATTTTTACTTTACGCTTTTTGCGCCGCCTCGGCTTCCTTCGCGGCGAGAACAGCCCGCGCGAGCTGATCTCCGCAGGAGGTGTTGCGCACTCCGCAAGTCACTCCCGAAAGTTTCGCGGCGATGTCATCCGCCTTCATGCCGTCCACTAAAATGGGAATACATTTGAGGTTGCCGTTACAGCCGCCCGTGAACTTCACGCCCGTTATTACGCCGTCGTTGATGTCCATTTCTATCAGCTTGGAGCACGTGCCCTCCGTCTTGTATGTAAAGCGCATATTTTCACCTCCGCTTTCCTGTATTTTATGCCGTTTTGCAATGCTTGCCGATTTGTATTTTATTGCCGACGGCGATTTTTGTCAAGAGTTTTGCCGCATTTTGATGATTTCCACATTGCCGCCGCTTTGAAATAGCGATGGTGAACTTAACTTTTCATTGCCAGCGGGAAAGTCTGTTTATTGCAATTCCGCCCGAGAAAGACAGCCCTTTCACTGTCACCCTGCCCGCGGGGTTAGCCCGACCCCCCCCACTAAATGTCATTCTGCCCGAGGGCGACAAGCCCAACCGTCCCTTTTGTCATTCTGCCCGAGAGGTAAGCCCCGCAACCCCTTAATGTCACCCTGCCCGAGGGCGTTAGCCCGACGGTTTGTAGAAAATTTTTGCGATTAAGCAAAAATTTTCACAAAGCGGAGCGAATACATTTTTTTATTGTCATTGACTGTCGAAACCCCCAGCGGTAGCTGGGGAGAATAGAGTAAGCAGAAGCGATAAGGATGAAGAAAAAGA